>JBEKRJ010000028.1:0-15981 GCA_049518835.1 Solirubrobacteraceae bacterium | reverse complement strand
GAGCGCGAGGAGTTCCGGCTGCTGGTCGGGGACATCCACAGCCTCCCGGAGACGCAGAAGACCGCGCTCGTGTTGCGCGAGATGGATGCGCTCTCCTACGAGCAGATCGCCGAGGCGATGGAGACGACCGTGTCCGGCGTGAAGTCGCTGCTGGTCCGGGCGCGCGTGTCGCTCGCCGAGGCCTCCGAGGCGCGTCTGCTGTCTTGTGAGGAGGTCCGGATCGAGCTCGGCGAGGTCGCCGAGGGGCTTCGCCGGCGTCCGTCGCCGCTCGTGCGCCGCCACCTCCGAGCGTGTCAGCGCTGCGAGAGCTTCCGCGGTCAACTGAAGGAGACCAACAAGGCGCTCACCGCGCTGCTGCCCGTCGGCCCGCTCGTGCTGCTGAAGAAGTTCGCGCTTTCGCACCTGGGCCATTCCGCCGGCGCCGGCTCGGGCGCCACCGCGGCCGGCTCAGGCGCCACGGCGCTGGGTTCCGCAGCGTTCGGCGGAGCCACAATCACCTCCACGAGCGGATTCATCTCGGCCGGCATCGGCGCGATCGCGAGCAAGGCGGCGGCCGGACTGGCGGTCACGGCGCTCGTGACGGCCGGCGCGGTCGAGGTATCGCACGGCACCAAGCCGGTCGTGCACGCAGCATCGGTCGTGGCGTCGCTGCACGGTTCGCTGCCGTCAGTGGCGCCGGCCGCTGAGCGACAGCGGTCGTTTGCGACCCAGCCTGCGTCGGTCGCCGAACACACGCGCGCGCATCGCTCGACCCGCGGAGCCACTCACCATCCGGTCAAGAAGCCGGCGGTCTCGTCGCCGACGAAGTCCACGCGCAAGCCGATGATCAAGCTTGCCGTCAAGCCGAGCGCGAAGCTGCTCAAGCACAAGCACAAGGCCAAGGCCAAGGCCAAGCCCCAACCGCTGCCGGGGCGTACACAATCCCAGACCGCCGCGACCGTGCTGAGCTCGCCGTCGACGACCGCGGCGGCGGTGACCACAACCAGCAGCACCGCGACCGCGACCGCGACGGTGCCGGCGACGACCCCGACCACGACCGCCACCCCGGCAGCCGCGACGCCCGCACCGACGCCCACGACCGACGCCCCGCAGCCGACCAGTTCAACCACGACCGCCGCAGCGGGGACGACCGGCGGGCAGTCGACGCCGGCCGACCCCACCGCCACCACGACCGACCCGACGAGCACCGCTACAGACCCGGCCGCTACCGACCCGACCGGCACCGACCCGACCAGCAGCGCGACCAATCCCCCCGGCGCGGCCACCGGTCAAACTGACACCGGCAGCGATCCCGCCGGCACCGGCGCCGATCCCAGCGGCGACCAGACCGATCCCGCCGGCGCTTCCAGCGGTCAAGCCGACACCGCGAGCGATCCGGGCAGCCCGGCGCCCGCTGCCGCCACGTCGAGCGCGGACGCCGCCACCACATCAACCGGCGGCGCGACCACCACCCCGACCCCGGTTGCCACAACCGCCGGCGACCAGGGCATCGCGCGCGCCACGACGGGGAGCGATCACGCCCGCATCACAAGCGCGGCGTCCACCGCCCGCGCCCGCGCCCACGCGGCCGAGCCGGTCGCGCTCGCTGCCGGCTTCACGAGCCGCCGCTTGCATCGCCATCGACGCGAGCGTTAGCGCCGCCAGGTGATCGACATCGACCACTTCGACGCGGTCGACATGCGCGTCGGGCGGGTGCTTTCCGTCGACGAGTTTCCCGAGGCGCGCAACCCCGCCTGGAAGCTCACGATCGAGTTCGGCCCTGAGGTCGGCGTCAAGCGCTCCTCCGCACAGATCAAGAACTACGCGCGCGAGCAGCTCGAAGGCACCCTCGTCGTCGCCGTCGTCAACTTCCCGCCGCGGCGGATCGGGCCGTTTTCGTCCGAGGTGCTGGTGCTCGGGGCCCTTGACCCGACGCTCGGCGTGGTGCTGCTGCGACCCGACCAAGCCGCCGCCCCTGGCGCCCGGATCGGGTAGCCACGAAGCAAGGTCAGCCGGCATAGATCCGCATCAGCTGGTCGTAGTAGCGGTCCTCGCCCAGCAACGCACGCGCCAGCCCGAGCGCCCGCTCGCCACGTTCGCGCCGCAGCGCGGGCGCGCGCCACAGCTCGGCCAGCGCCGCCGCCCACGCCCGCGGATCGGCCGCGGCGACGACGGCGTCGCCGGGGAGTCGCTCGGGAATCCCGCCACGGTCGCTGGCGATCACCGGGACGCCGTCGGCGATCGCATCCAGCGCCGTGTACGGGCACGCCTCTTCGCAGCGCGAGGGGACCAGCATCGCCCCCGCGCCGGCTCGCAGCCGCGCGAGCTGTCCGCAATCGAGCCACCCCGCGAACCGCACGTCGCCGTCCGCGGCCAGCGCCCGCAGGCGGGGCTCGTCGGGGCCTTCGCCGGCGATCACGAGCGGCACCGCGGCCGCCCTGGCGGCGGCGATCGCGGTGTCAAAGCCCTTGTATTCGACCAGCCGTCCGACGGCCAGCGCGTAGCTGCCCTGATCTGCGCGCGAGCCGGACGCAAAGCGGTCGGCAGCGACGAAGTTGCCAAGCACGTGCGTGCGCTGCGCCGGCAGCCCGAGCTCGCGCATCCGCGCGCCCGTCGCCTCGCTGAGCACGATCACGCGGTCGGCGTTGGCCACCAGCCGCGGCTGCTGGCGGTGCAGCCCGACCCCGTACGCGGCGGCCTCCGCGAGCGGCCCGCGGCAGCGCAGCCGCACGCCCGCGAGCGTGTTCGCGCCGTGGCAGCGAAAGCACGGCTTCCCGTCCCGATAGGCGACCGCGATCGCGCAGAACAGGCGAAAGTTGTGCAGGTGCAGCACCGTCCGCGCCCCGGCCGCGCGCGCCGCCGCCAGCGCCCGCCAGCCAAACAGCGGGTGCACGTTGTGGGCGTGGACGACATCGGCCCGCAGCCGCCGCACGGCGGCGGCGACCTGCCCCGGGTCCAGCCCACCGAGCAGCAGGCCGCGGGCCGCGCGAGCGTCGCTGATCCGATCCGACGAGCGCTCGAGCAGCTCGACCTCATGGCCGCGGGCCCCAAGCAGCGCCGCGATGCTCGCGACCGCCCGCTCCTCTCCGCCCTCGGCTCGGTAGCGGTTGTGGAGCAGCAGCACGCGCATCGGCTCAGCCGGCGCCCCTGGTGGCACATCCCCTGGCACCGGCGCCGGCCGCGATTGTGCCAACGTCCGGCGCCACCTCGAGATGCCGATCGCGCTGCTGACAACGTTCCTGTCCCCCTACCGGGTGCCGCTGTACGAGCGCCTCGCGCAGGTCCACGACCTCGAGGTCCTCTGCTACGGCGGCGGCGAGCGCTACGCGCCACCCTGGTTTGGCGACCTCGACCGCCAGCTCGCGTCGGCTGCGTTTCCGGCCCGACGACTGAACGGGACCTCCGAGGCCCTCGCGCTCGGCCGCCACTATCACCTCGTGATCGCGCCGTTTGCCGGCGGCGCGCTGCTCCCGGCCGCGTACCTCGGCGCGAGGCGCCGGCGGCGCGCCTTCGTGCTGTGGGCCTCGGTGTGGGTCGCGCCGCGCTCGGCCGCCCACGCACTCGCCCGCCCGGCCGTCCGCCACATCTACCGCCATGCGGATGCGGTGCTTGCCTACGGCGAGCACGTGCGGCGATTCGTCGCCGGGATTCGCGGCCGCGACGACGACGTGTTCGTCGTCGCGCAGGCCGTCGAACCAGAGCTGTTCGCCCGCCCGGCGCAGGCGACGGAGATCGCCGCCTTGCGCGCCCGGCACGAGTTGCCCGACGGGCCGCTCGTGCTGTACGTCGGGCGCCTCGTGCAAGCGAAGGGGATCGAGGTGCTGCTCGCGGCTTGGACGCAGCTGGCCGCCGACGCGACCCTGGTCGTGATCGGCGACGGGCCGCTCGCCGCGCACGTGCGCGCGACGCCCAACGCCCGCCACCTCGGAGCGCTCGCGCGCGAGCAGCTGCCGGCGGCGTACGCAGCCGCGCAGCTCGCGGTGCTGCCGTCGATCCGCACCGCCAGGTTCGTCGAGCCGTGGGGGCTGGTCTGCAACGAGGCGATGCATCAGGGCACGCCGGTGATCGCGACCGACGCCGTCGGCGCCGCGGCCGGCGGGTTGGTCTGCAACGAGCAGACCGGCCTGGTCGTGCCGGCGGCCGAGCCGGCCGCGCTCGCGAACGCAATCGACCGGCTGCTCGCCGACGACGCGCTGCGCGCGCGACTGGGCGCCGGCGCCAAGGCGGCAGTCGCGGCGTACACCTACGAGGCGGCGGTGGCGGCGTTTGACCGAGCGCTGACGGTCGCGACCGCGCGGTAAGTAGTTGGGCGAGCTCACTGCCCGACCGAGAACAGCGCCTCCAGGTCATGGCGCGAGTAGGCCTCGAACGCAACCATCGTCTGCGTGCGCAGCACGCCGCCGAGCTGCGAGATCCCGCCGGTGACGGCCCGCGCGAGTTGGTCGTGCTCGCGCAGGCGCAGGATCGCGACGAAGTCCCACTCGCCGGTGACCGAGTAGGCCTCGGCGACGCCCTCCATGTCGGCCAGCTCGCCGCCGAGCGTCGCGAGCGCTGAGCGCTCCGCCTGGATCAGCACGATCGCGTGCGTCATCGCGAAGATCACTCCTCCTGTTTGTTTGCAAGGTCAAGCTCGCGCGCCAGCTCGACTCCGACCGCCACGCCCACCAGCATCGCGAGCCGGGCCTCGTCGGCGAGCAGGGTGCGCACGGCGCGAACGCGCTGCGCCGGCTCGTCGAGTGAAACCGCCGCGAGCGCCGCCTGCTCGGGGCCGGCGTCGAACCAGCCGCCGTCGACAAGCGCTTGCGCCAGCACCCGCTGCAAGGCAGGCGCGGCCCGGGCGACTAGGTCCTGCGCCTCGCGTAGCCGCTCGGGATCGCTGATCGCGTCGATCGCGAGATCGATGTCGGCGTTGGTGTAGGCGCGCTTCGCCACGGCGTTGGAGGATCATACGGTTGTGGTTGTCGCGCTGACATCGCTCTCGCATGGGGCTGGGTGCGGCTGCAAGCTGCCGGCGGCGGCGATCAAGCCGCTGCTCGCGCGGCTGCCCGCGCGCCCGGACCCCAACGTGCTGGTCGGCTTTGACAGCAGCGACGACGCGGGCGTCTACCGCTTGCGCGACGACCTCGCGATCGTGCAGACGGTCGACTTCTTCACGCCGATCGTCGACGACCCGTTCGACTTCGGCCGCGTCGCGGCGGCCAACGCCCTGTCGGACATCTACGCGATGGGCGCGACGCCGGTCAGTGCGCTCAACCTGGTCGCGTTCTCGCTGCAGGACCTCGGCGGCGACGTGCTCGTCGAGATCCTGCGCGGCGGCGGCGAGATCGCTGCGCAGGCCGGCGTCGCGATCCTCGGGGGCCACTCGATCGACGACGCCGAGCCCAAGTACGGCCTTGCCGTCACCGGCGTCGTGCACCCCGACGAGGTGCTGACCAACGCGGGCGGGCGCGCGGGCGACGCGCTCGTGCTGACCAAGCCGCTCGGGGCGGGGGCCGTCTCGACCGCAGTCAAGCGCGGGCTCCCGGCGCCGCTGCGACAGACGGTCGCGGTGATGATCACGCTCAACCACGATGCCTCGCTTGCCGCCCGCCGCGCCGGCGCAAGCGCGCTGACCGACGTGACCGGCTTCGGCCTGCTCGGCCATCTGCACGAGCTCGCGCTCGCCAGCGGCCTGTCGGCGCAGGTCCACGCCGACGCGGTGCCGGCGATCGAGGGGGTGCTGGAGTTGCTGGCCGACGAGTCCGCAGTCGCCGGCGGGACGCGGCGCAACCGCGCTCATGCCGAGCAGTTCACGAGCTTCGCGCGCGGCGTCGGCGAGGCGCGGCGATGGCTGGTATGTGACGCGATGACCTCGGGCGGGCTGCTGGCAGCGGTCGCGCCCGAGCGGGCGAGCATGCTCCCCGGAGCCGTGATCGGGCGCCTGCTCGACGGACTTGCCGGCACGATCACCGTGCAGTAGCGATCGGATCCGTCAGCGACGCGCGAGGCGCGCGAGCGGCAGCCCGACGACCACGCCCACGAGCACGCCGGCGACGTCTGCCAGCCAGCTCGCGTCGGCCGCCGCGAGCGGCATCAGCGCCACCACGCCGCCGATCGCCGCGGTCCCGATCAGGTCGCCCTCGATCTCCTCGCCGGCGCGCAGCGACAGCAGGTCGGGCACCGCCCACGCCACCAACAGCGCCAGCGCCGCCCCGCCGGCGCCCATCGCGACCGGCGCCGAATAGGCGGCGGTGGTCGCCGCGACCCCGCCGACGCCGCCGAGCAGGAACAGCCCCAGCACGGCGAACCGACCGTGACGGCGCTCGAGCAACCAGCCGTACAGCGCGATCGTGCCCAGCGCGGCGAACGCGTAGCCGGTGTTGTCATACGTGAACGCCGCCGTCACCAGCCGCCACCAGTGCGACCCCGGCTTGGCGAGGATCGCGACCTGCGCCTTGTCGACCAGGTTGGTCCGCCACAGCAGGCAGCCGACGACGCCGGCGACGACCAGCGCGAGCGTCGCGTACGGTCGCGCGTCGGCGCGGATGCCGGGGATCTCGCCCTGGCGCAGGCGTGGCAGCGACGGCGCCGGCGGCCGCCGGCGGCGGCGCTTCTCAGCGACGCGGCCGTCGCGGTCGAGCTTCGGCGCGCGCTTGCGCAGGCGATTGCCGCAGTACGGACACTCGGTGATGTACGGGCTCACCTCCGAGCCACAGCTCTTGCAGATGACAAACAGGTCCGGGCCGCCCGTGCTCACAACCAGCGATTGTAGAGGGGGCCTAAAGTCGATTCAGGAGACGTTTGTCGACGCGACGATCTCGGCCACAACGTCGCGCACGGACTCCATCAGCTCGGGCTCGATCTCGCCCGAGGACGCCGGTTCGAGCAGGCTCTCGACCGCGCCCTCGAGGGTGGGCGCCGCAAACGGCCGATGCGAGTCTAGACTGAGCTATCCGACCAGCGAAGATCAAAAGGACGGTGCTATGTCCCTGGGTTACGACGGCAAGCTCTACATCCTCGCGTTCGACCACCGGGGGTCGTTCCAGAAGAAGATGTTCGGAATCGAGGGTGATCCGACGCCCGAGGAGACCGAGACGATCTGCGACGCCAAGCGGCTGATCTTCGAGGGGATGCTGGAGGCCGTGCGTCGCGGCGCCGAGGCCGACGCGAGTGGAGTGCTGGTCGACGAGCAGTTCGGCTCCGACATCCCGCAGCGCGCTCGCGAGCACGGGCTCAAGCTCGCGATGCCGGTCGAGAAGTCCGGCGTCAACGAGTTCCAGTTCGAGTACGGCGACGACTTCGCCGCGCACATCGAGAAGTACGACCTCGACTTCTCCAAGGTGCTGGTCCGCTACAACCCTGACGACGACGCGGACATGAACCAGCGTCAGATCGGCCGGCTCAAGGAGCTTGCCGATTGGCTGCACGCGCACGATCGCAAGTTCCTGTTCGAGCTGTTGGTGCCGGCCACGGAGGCGCAGCTTGCGAGCTTCGAGGGCGAGACCGACCGCTACGACGCCGAGCTTCGCCCCGAGCTGATGCGCCAGGCGATCGAGGCGATCCAGAACGCCGGGGTCGAGGTCGACGTGTGGAAGATCGAGGGCGTCGACGAGCGCGCGGATGCGGCGATGCTCGCCGAGCAGACGCGCGTCGGCGGGCGCGACGGCGTCACCTGCGTGCTGCTCGGCCGCGGCGCGTCGGACGAGAAGGTCGATCAGTGGCTCGAGCAGGCGGCGCCGGTGGAGGGCTTCGTCGGCTTTGCGATCGGCCGCTCGATCTGGTGGGATGCGCTCAAGGGCTTCCTCGGCAAGGACCTCGACCGCGAGGCGGCCGCGTCGCAGATCGCCGACAACTACCTGCGGTTCGTGAAGGTCTACGAGCAGCAAGGGGTCCACTGACGCCAACGGGTCCGGCCGGATGACGGCCGCTAGCCGGCGCGCGTGCCGCGGCCTTCCTCGCGGGGGAGGCCGTGCGTGCGCCGGCCGGGCGCCGGCTTTCAGGACGCGGTCAGCTGACCGCGACCCGTGGTAGGTTCGGACGCGATCGCGATGAAGATGCGCCAGAGCCTTGCGCAGCTCGAGCAGGAGTTCCTGCACGAGTCAGAGCTCGACCGCGGCCGCAGGGAGAGCCTGCGGCGGCGGGCCGTGCTCCAATCGCGAAAGCGCACTCGCGAACGCGAACAGAAGCGAAGTTCGGTCCGCTTCTGGTTGCTCGTGTTATCGCTGATCGCCACCGCCGCGATCGTGACCGTGGCGATGTTTGCAACCCTCTACTACCTCTTAGGGTAGGCCAACCCCCTTCAGGCCCGCCCTGCCCCCGTCCTGCGTGCGAGCTGACTTCAGACAGCTGGCTGCTGCTTCAGCGGGCCTCGCCGAGGCCACGCAATGCTGCGTCGACCTCCTCGCGAGCCCCCTTTCCGCTCCCCATCCGCTCCTGCTGGATCTCGAGGTAGACCTCTTTGCGGAACACCGGAATGTCACGGGGAGCCTGGATCCCGATCCGCACCTTCTCGCCCATGATCGCCAGAACTGATACTTCGATGTCGTCCCCGATCATGATGCTCTGGTTGGACTTGCGAGTCAGTACCAACATGGGAAGTGCCTCCCTGCTTGCCTATGGGTAGAAGACAAACTCGGCTGACTCCGTCTCGATTGAGCTGCCTGTTCGCCCGAGGGGGCCAGAATAGCGGTTCCGTTCAGATCGCT
Organism: Solirubrobacteraceae bacterium; assembly: GCA_049518835.1. Classification (GTDB taxonomy): domain Bacteria; phylum Actinomycetota; class Thermoleophilia; order Solirubrobacterales; family Solirubrobacteraceae; genus Palsa-465. The sequence goes on along the minus strand of JBEKRJ010000028.1, from coordinate 7,318 downwards.
TCAAGCGCTGTCAGGAACTGCACAGGAACCTCCGGCCGGTCGCTGTACTAGTCTCCGCCAAGTGACTCGACGATCACTACGACCCGAGCTCAACCGGATCCGCGCCTGGGTGCGTCAGGGGCGGACGGACGCCTGGATCGCGCACCAGCTGGAGGTTACCGTCCAGCAAATCCAGGCCTTCAAGCGCGAGCAGGGTCTCGAACCAGGGGGCGACGCGGAAGGAGCGACGCAGTTCGCCGACTACGAGGAGGAGATCGATCTGCGCGCCGAGGATGACGCGCTGATCGCCGCCGAGCTCGAGGCCGCCGAGGCCGAGCGCGCCGAGGAGGAGGACGAGCCGGCCGACGAGGACGAGGAGCCGCCGGCGCGCAAGCGGCGCAGCCGGCGCGGGGGTCGCGGCGCGCGCACCCGCCGGCGGGGAACGACGACGATCGAGGCGACCTTCGACCACGGCGAAGAGGGCTACGGTCTGTGGCTCGATCCCGCCGTCCAGGACGACCCGATCTACGCCGAGTATTGGGCCGGGCACCGCCCGGTCGAGGTCGCAATCGAGGAGGATCAGATCGTGATCCGCCGCGTCGCGACCGAGCCGGACGAGGCCGACGAGTCCGAGTAATCCCCTACCGTGCGCCACCCCCGGCACCGGGAGTCGGGCTGGGGGTGGTGGCACCACCGCACCGGTGCGCGGACTGCGTCGCGGCCAAGCCCTTGGCCATGGTTGGATGGCGGGCGCCGGCGGCAGTTGCACCGGGAGCGGCCCGGTCAGTCGTCGGCGAGCCTGCGGCCGACGGCGAAGTCGCTCGCGTCGCGGACGTAGCGCGCGAACGCGGCGCCGGCGACGGTGGTCATGTCCCACGCGGCCGGCGTGCGCGGCGCCACCTGGATCGCGATCTGAAAGCACCAGTCGGTGCCCTCGTCGAGGTACAGCCGCGCCAGTTCCTGGGTACTGAACGGGCCGCCGAGACGACGGCGCAGTTGCGCGACCAACTCGTCGACGACGCGCTCGAGCGCGGGGCGCTCGTCGGCCGCGGCCGCCGCCAGCCGCCGCTGGCCTTCCTCCCAGAGGCCGACCAGCGCCTCGAACCTGACCTCCGGGGAGCTCAACGCCCCGTCGTGGTCAGGGGCTTGACGAGCCCGTGATCGCGTAGGGGCGCTCGCCCGGGAACACCATCCCGTACGCGCGCGCGTCGGCGACGATCGTGCTCGGGTCGCTGAGCGACTGCTGCTGGCGCTCGAGTTGCGCGTTGGCGCGCGCGAGCCGCTTGACGGTCGCCTGTTGCTCGTCGGCCTGCGCGCGCGTGTCGAGGTACGACAGCGCGTGCTGCACGTACAGGCCGACGACGACCGTCAGCACGATCAGCAGGCCGACGCGGCCGATCCGATCCCAGCGGATCCTGACCTGCGGGCGTCTCGACGCAAAGCGGTCGGGTCGCGCGCGTCCGGCGGGGCCGGCGCCCGGTGCAGTCCTGGGGCTGCGGCGAGGCGGTGCGGTGGCGGAGCGGGCTGACGGCATCCCGTGCGGCCTTCGTTCGACGCCACGGGTCTCCTTCCTGCAGCCGCGCGTGCACAGAAAGTCTCAGATCCGAAACGCCGAGCGCCCGGGGTAGACGGCGTCGGGCCCGAGCGCCTCCTCGATGCGAAGCAGTTGGTTGTACTTCGCGACGCGGTCGGTGCGCGACGGCGCGCCCGTCTTGATCTGCCCGCATCCGGTCGCGACCGCGAGGTCGGCGATCGTCACATCCTCGGTCTCCCCGGAGCGGTGCGACATCACGCACGTGTACCCGCCCTCGCGGGCCATCCGGATCGCCGCCAGCGTCTCGGTCAACGTCCCGATCTGGTTGACCTTGATCAGAATCGAGTTCGCGACGCCGCGCTCGATCCCGCGCCCCAGGCGATCGGTGTTGGTCACGAAGATGTCGTCGCCGACGAGCTGCAGCCTGCTCCCGAGGCGATCGGTGAGTGTCGCCCACCCGCTCCAGTCCTCCTCGGCCATGCCGTCCTCGAGCGAGATGATCGGGTAGCGGCCGGCGAGCTCGGCCCAGTAGGCGGCGAGCGCGTCGGAGCTCAGCCGCCGCCCGTCGTGCTCGAGCATGTACGCGCCGTCCCGGTACAGCCCCGAGACGGCCGGGTCGAGCGCGATCGCGACCTCGTCGCCGGGTGCGTAGCCCGCCGCGCGGATCGCCGCGACCAGCGCCTCGAGCGCCTCCTCGTTGGAGCGCAGGTCGGGTGCGAAGCCGCCCTCGTCGCCAACGCAAGTCGACAGCCCGCGATCGTGCAGCGTCGACTGCAGATGGTGGAACACCTCGACGCCCGCCTTGAGCGCCCGCCCGAACGTGCCGGCACCGAGCGGAACGATCATGAACTCCTGAAAGTCGACGGCGTTGTCGGCGTGCGCGCCGCCGTTGAGCACGTTCATCATCGGCACCGGCAGGACGTGGGCGGTCTCGCCGCCGAGATAGCGCCACAGCGGCAGTCGCTCCTCGGCGGCGGCGGCGTGAGCCGCCGCGAGTGACACCGCGAGGATCGCGTTGGCGCCGAGCCGCGACTTGCTCTTGGTGCCGTCGAGCGCGATCAGGATCCGGTCCAGCGCCGCCTGGTTGGAGGCGTCCTGGCCGCGGACTGCGGTGGCAATCTCGCCGTTGACGTTCTCGACCGCACGCGTCACGCCCTTGCCCATCCAGTCCGGGCCGCCGTCGCGCAGCTCGGTCGCCTCGAACTCGCCGGTCGAAGCGCCCGACGGCACCGCCGCACGCCCCCACGCGCCCGATCGCACGCTCAGCTCGACCTCGACCGTCGGGTTGCCGCGGCTGTCGAGGATCTGGCGTGCGTGCACGTGCTCAATCTGACTCATCGGTGGCTGTGCTCTCCTGTCGCAGTCGGGCGCGAGCGTAGTACGCAAGCTGCTCGCCAGGGTCGAGATCGTTCCATGTTCGCCCGTCGGATGTAGCAATCGCGGCCGCGGCCGAGACTCGCCCACGGAAGCGGTCGGCGGCCGCGCGCAGCGCGAGCTCGGGGTCGACCTGGAGCTTGCGGGCGACGTTGACGGCCGCGAACAGCACGTCGCCGAGCTCGTGAAAGCGCTCCGCGGCGCTGCTCGCGGCCTCGAGCTCGGACAGCTCGTCGCGCAGGGATTGGATCGGGCCCTGCATGCCGGGGAAGTCAAAGCCGCTCGTCGCGGCACGGCGCTGCACCTTGCGCGCATACAGCGGCGAGGGGAGGTTGTCGGGCACGTCGGCGAACACGCCCTGCTCACGGCCGGGCTCGGTGCGCTTGATCTGATCCCAGTTGCGGCGGACCTCGGCCGCCGTATCGGCCTCCGCGTCACCGAACACGTGCGGGTGGCGTCGGATCAGCTTCTCGGTAACGCCGGCCGCGACCTGCGCGAGGTCGCCGGCGCCACGCTCCTCGAGCGCCAGCGCCAGGAAGTGGACTTGAAAGAGCACGTCGCCGAGCTCGTCGACGGTCTTGGCGTCGTCGCCGCGTTGGATCGCGTCGGCGAGCTCATAGGCCTCCTCGAGCGTGTGGGGGACGATCGAGCGCTCGTCCTGCTCGCGATCCCAGGGACACTCGCGGCGCAGGCGCCGGGTGATCGCGTCCAGCCGGGCCAGCGCCGCGACGATCGCCTGCGCCCGGCCCTGATCCTCGTGTGCGCGGGCCGGGTCCTGGCGCTCCGCGGCCACTAAGTGGTGGTCGCGGTCGTCGCGGTCGTCGAGGTGCTTGGTGCCTTGTAGCCGGGGCAGTCGCTGATCGCGTAGTCCGAGCGGCAGCTGGTCTTGCTCTGCCAGTTCTTCTTCGCGTGGGCGTCGACTGCGTTCTCGGCGGTGGTTTGTGCCTGCGAGCTCAGCAGCGTCTTGATCTGCGCGGTTGCCTGGGCGAGCGTCTGCTGTGTCGCCGCCTTGATGCTCGTGACCTCGAACACGTAATAGCCGTTTGCCAGGTCCGCCTTGACTGGACCGAGGACCTTGTTGGCCGGCGCCGAGAACGCGGCGTTGTTCAGCGCTGCGTCCTGCTGGCCCTTGGTCACATCGGCCAGCAGGCCGCCGGTGTTCTTGGTCGTCGGGTCGGTGGAGTACCTCTTTGCGACCGCGGTCCAGCTCTGACCAGCCGCGAGCGCCGCCTTGGCGGCGTTCGCCTGCGCGGTTGTCTTCGCCAGCACGATCCGGATGTTGCGCATCTGCGGCGTGCCGAAGGTCGACTTGTGCAAACCGTAGTAAGCCTGGATCTCGGCACTGGTCACCGTCGTGCTGTGCCGGCTGAGCAGCTTCATATAAACCAGGTTCACGCGCACGCGAAACACGATGTCCTGCAGCGTCTGACCGGTTTCGGCGAGGAACTGCTGGAACGCGGACGCAGTTGGAAATTGCTGTGCCTTGTCCTTGTTGAACTGCGTCTGCACCTGTGCATTGGTGACCTTGATGTGCAGCGCCGTCGCGTCGGCCTGGTACCAGTAGGACTTGATCAGGAAGTCCATCACCTGGCCCGAGAGCGACGTGAACAGCTGGCTGCACTCGCTCTTGAGCGTCTTGTCCGAAGTCGACTTCAGCGTCGGAATCTGCGCGCGGACCTGTTTGATGCAGCCGCTGAAATTCGGCGGGTCGGTCGGGACGATCACGGGGGCACCCGGGCTCTGCGACGCGGTCCCCTTGGCGGCGACGTACATCCAGTGCTTGAACGCAAGCGTCGTGATCGGGTTGCCGGCGACATCTGCGACTGAATTGCCGGGGACGCCGCTGCCGCAGGCCGCCACCGCGAGCGCGCACGCAAGGACCGCGCCGAGCGCGAGCATCGATCTCGTCAGCTTCATCGCCGCCCGATGGTAGCGAGCGGTGCAGTTAATTGGCCGGTCACCTACCGATGGCGATCGGCTCTCGGCGAGCTAAGCCGCTTCGCGCGTCACCGCGAGCAGCACGTCAGCGGCCTTGACGACCGCCGGGAAGCGCTTCGCCGGGTCCTCGGGGACCCGCACGGACAGCTGCGACTTGCCCGATTCGTACAGCGCCTCGGGGATCTCGGCGCGGATCCGCTTGGCGCGGACGGAGTCGAGCTCGACCGGCGTCACCGCCAGCCGGCCGCCCCGGAACGTGACCGCGCGGGCACCCGCCTGACCGAGCTTGATCCGCGCCTGCTGCAGCGCGATCAGGTTGCGCAGCGGCTCGGGCGGCTCACCGAAGCGATCCTCGAGCTCGTCGCGCAGCAGCATCAGGTCCGCGACCTCGCGCGCGCCGGCGATCCGGCGGTGCACGTCGACCTTCGCCTGCTCGTAGGGGATGTAGTCGGCCGGCACGTATGCGTCGACGTTGACATCGAGCCGGACCGGCTCCCAGTCGTCCTCCGGCGACTCGCCCTCGGCCGCGGCCGCGACGGCCTCGTCGAGCATCTGCATGTACAGCTCGAAGCCGAGCGCCGCGACATGACCGGATTGCTCGTCGCCGAGCAGGTTTCCGGCGCCGCGGATCTCAAGGTCGCGCATCGCGATCTTGAAGCCCGCGCCGAGCTCGGTGAAGTCAGACAGCGCCGACAGCCGCTGCGCAGCATCCGGCGTCAGTGCCGCAGCGCTCGGGTACAGGAGATACGCGTACGCCCGCTCGCGCGAACGTCCCACCCGGCCGCGGATCTGGTAGAGCTGCGCCAGCCCGAAGATGTCGGCGCGATCGACGATCAGCGTGTTGGCCTGCGGAATGTCGATCCCCGACTCGATGATGCTCGTGCACACGAGCACGTCCGCGTCGCCGCGCAGGAAGCCGAGCATTCGCTGCTCGAGCTCGCGTTCGTCAAGCTGGCCGTGGCCGACCTCGAAGCGCAGCCCCGGGCACAGGGCGCGCAGCCGCTCAGCCGTTTCGTCGATCGTCTCGACGCGGTTGTGCAGGAAGAATGCCTGGCCGCCGCGCTCGTGCTCGCGCAGCAGCGCCCGCTTGACCAGCTCCTCCTCGTACTCGCCGACGTAGGTCTTGACCGGCCGGCGCCCTTCGGGCGGCGTCTCGATCACGCTGATGTCGCGCACCCCCGCCATCGACATCTGCAGCGTCCGCGGGATCGGCGTGGCGCTCATCGAGATCACGTCGACGCGCAGCTTCATCTGGCGCAGCAGCTCCTTCTGCTTGACCCCGAAGCGCTGCTCCTCGTCGACGATCAAAAGCCCCAGGTCCTTCGCCCGGACGTCGCGCGAGAGCAGCCGGTGGGTGCCGATCAGGATGTCGACCTCGCCGCGCGCGAACCGGGCCACCGACGCCTTCTGCTCGGCGGCCGGGCGGAAGCGCGACACGTGCTCGATCGTCACCGGGTAGTCCTTGAGGCGCTCGGTGAACGTCCCGTAGTGCTGCTGGGCGAGGATCGTGGTGGGCACGAGCAGCATCACCTGCTTGCCGTCCTGCACCGACTTGAACGCCGCCCGGAGCGCGACCTCGGTCTTGCCGTAGCCGACGTCGCCGCAGATCAGCCGGTCCATCGGCCGCGGCGCCTCCATGTCGGCCTTGACGAACTCGATCGCGTCGCGCTGGTCGGGCGTCTCGGTGAACGGGAACGCGTCCTCGAATTCCCGCTGCCAGTCGGTGTCCATCGGAAAGGCGTGGCCCTCGCGCCGTTTGCGCTCGGCGTAGAGGTTGAGCAACTCGCCGGCGAGCTCCTGCGCCGCGCGGCGCGCGCGTGCCTTGATCGTGTCCCAGCGCGTGCCGCCGAGCTTGGACAGCGGCGGATGGGCTCCACCCCCGCCGACGTAGCGGCTGATCTTGGCGAGCTGGTCGACCGGCACGAACACCCGGTCAGAGCCGGCGTACTCGAGGTACAGGTAGTCGCGCGTGACGTCGGCGACCGTCTTGGTGTCGAACCCCGCAAACCGCGCGATCCCGTGGTCCTCGTGGACGACGATGTCGCCGGTACGCAGGTCGGCGAAGCTGCGCAGCACGCCGCGGCGGCGCTCGCGCCCGGGACGCTCGCTCGCGCGCCGGCGGGCGAACAGGCGATGGTCGGGGATCACCGCCAGGTGGAACTGCGGAGCGATGAAGCCCGTCGCCAGCCGCGCGTGGGCGAAGGTCGCGGTGCCCGGGGTCGCGACCACGCCGTCGGTGGACTCGCCCAGCCAGCGGACGCTGAGCCGTCCGAGGTTGTAGGCCAGCCGCTCGCCCTCCCCGCGCCGGGCGAAGGTCAGCACGGTGCGATAGCCCGAGCGGGCGAGCTTCTCGAGCTCGGGCTCGGCCTCCTTGAGCCCGCGGGCGGCGATCTCGGCGGTCTGGGCGCGGAACGCGAAACGCTGGTCCTGGTCGATGCTCGACAGCCGGATCGCGACGCGGCGGTCGAGCTCGGCGACGATCGCGTCGGGGGC
>JBEKRJ010000027.1:0-16426 GCA_049518835.1 Solirubrobacteraceae bacterium | reverse complement strand
CCGGGGCGGCCGGCGCACAGAGGACCGGAGCAACCGCGCGAGCAGCAGCGGCGCCGCGCGCACGGCCTCACTGCTCGCTTGGCCGCACTTCCTCACCGTCGAGAGCGCGTTGGGCGATCCCGAGCGCCGCGTTGGCGGCCGGCGCGCCGGCGTAGACCGCGGTGTGGAGCAGGACCTCGCCGATCTCGGCACGCGACAGGCCGTTTCTCCGGGCCGCTCGGACGTGCATCGCAAGCTCGTTCTCGCGCCCGAGCGCGGTCAGGACAGCGAGCGTGATCATGCTGCGACTGCGGCGGTCAAGCCCATCTCGGGCCCATACGGAACCCCATGCATAGCGGGTGATGAACTCCTGAAACGGCGCGGTGAGGTCGGTCGTGTTCGCCGTCGCCCGATCCACGTGCGCGTCGCCGAGGACCTCGCGCCGCACCCGCATGCCGGTCTCGTAGGAATCGTCATTCATGTCAGGCGGGCTCCGATCAGATCGTTGCTTCAGCCGCCCACACGCAAACCGAGATTGTTGATGCCGCCGGTGGGACTCGAACCCACGACCCGCGGATTAAAAGTCCGTTGCTCTACCAACTGAGCTACAGCGGCCCGGCGACGAATAATCGCCACTATATGCGTCGGGCGCCGATCATGGCGCCAGCGCCACCGCCTCGATCTCGACCATCATCCGGGGATCGATCAGGCCACTGACCTCGACCATCGTCATGCACGGACGGATGTCGCCGAACACCTCTCCGTGCGCGCGGCCGACCTCGGCAGACCTCGAGATGTCGGTCACGTAGACGCGGGTCTGGAGCACTGCGGCGAGCGTGGTGCCTGCGCGTGACAGCTCGTGCTCGATCTTGGCGAGGATCTCGACCGCCTGGTCATATGGCGTTTGGCCGAGCACGACCCCGTTGGCATCGGCCGACGTCGTGCCGCCGACGAGGAGCAGCCCGGCGGCGCGTGACGAGCGGCTGAACCCGAACTGAGACTCCCACGGAGACGGAGGATCCCCCGCCAACCGCTGGACCGCAGCCGGCACGTCACCCGCCTCAGGGCCCGGAAGGCCACCCGCCCCCGAGCCCGGCACGCCACCCGCCTCAGGGCCCGGCACGCCACCTGCCTCGGAGCCTGGAGCGCTCAATGGCGGAAGTGGCGCCGGCTCGTGAACACCATCGCTGCGCCGGCTGCGTCGACGGCGTCGACGACCTCGGGATCGCGCACCGATCCACCCGGCTGGATGATCGCCGTGACGCCGGCGTCAAGCGCGAGTTGCGGGCCGTCTGGGAACGGGAAGTACGCGTCCGAGGCCATCGCCGCGCCGGCCAGCTCCGAGCCTGCCTTCTCGATCGCGATCCGGACCGAATCGACGCGGCTCATCTGGCCGGCGCCGATCCCGATCGTCGCCAGCTCGCGGCCGAGCACGATCGCGTTGGATCGCACGTGCTTGCAAACCTTCCACGCGAACGACAGCTCGCCCCATTCGGCCTCATCCGGGTGGCGCTTGCTGACAACTTGCATCTCGCCCCGCTCTTCGAGGTCGAAGTCCCGATCTTGGACCAGGATCCCGCCGACGACCTGGCGCAGGTGCGGGTCGATCATGTTCGGTGACCGCCGCTCGCGGTCGTCGAGCACCCGCATGTTCGGCTTGCTGGCCAGCACCTCGAGCGCGCCCTGCTCGTACCCGCGCGCGAACAGCACCTCGATGAACTGGCCGACGAGCTCCTGGGCAAGCGCGCGATCGACCTTGCGGTTGAAACACACGATCCCTCCGAACGCCGACATCGGGTCGCACGCGAACGCGCGCCGGTAGGCCTCGAGCGCGGTGCTCGCCACCGCGACGCCGCACGGGTTGTTGTGCTTGATGATCACGCACGCGGGAATCTGGAACTCGCTCAGCGCGAGTCGGCCCGCGTCGAGGTCGAGCAGGTTGTTGAACGACAGCTGCTTGCCGCCCAGCTGCGAGACCATCGACAACACGTGCGTGCGGCTGCCGACCTGGGCGTAGTACGCCGCGCGCTGGTGCGGGTTCTCTCCGTAGGGCAGCTCGAGCACCTTCTCGAACGCGCGCACGAACAATGGCGGGAAGTCCTCGCGCTTCTCCTGAAACCAGCGCGCAATCGCGGTGTCGTAGCGGGCGGTGTACGCGAACGCCTCCGCCGCGAGGCTCTCGCGCGTGGCCGGCGACAGCCGGCGGTCTGACTCGCGCAGCTCGGCGAGCACCGCGTCGTAGCTCTCGGGCGTGACGACCGGGGCGACGAACGCGCAGTTCTTGGCGGCGGCGCGGATCATCGTCGGCCCGCCGATGTCGATGTTCTCGACGACCTCCTCGTCGGACACGCCACGGATCGACGCCGTGCGCTCGAACGGATACAGGTTCACGCACACGAGGTCGACGAACTCGACATCGTGCTGCTCGGCGGAGCGCATGTGCCGCGGATCGTCGCGGACCGCGAGCAGGCCCGCATACAGCTTCGGGTGCAGCGTCTTCACGCGACCATCCATGATCTCCGGGAAGCCCGTCAGATCTGAGATCGACCGCACCCGTAGGCCGGCCTCCATCAGCACCGTGGCGGTGCCGCCGGTCGACACGAGCTCGATCCCGAGCGCAGCCAGGCCCCGGGCGAACTCGACGATCCCGGTCTTGTCGGACACCGACAGCAGCGCCCTCCCGACCTGGACCTCATCGCGCGCAATCGGAGCAAAGGCCACGGTGCCCTGTGCCATCGATGCGACTCTATCGATCAACGAGCACCTGGCGCGGGTTGGTCGGATCGAAGCGGACCGCTCCGCGCGCGATCAGCGCCACCGCGTCGGGCAGCAGTTGGTGCTCGATCGCGTGCAAGCGCTCGAGCACGTCGGCCGGATCGCGGGCATCGGGCAGCTCGAGCGCCCGCTGCAGGATCACCGGACCGGAGTCGATCCCCTCGTCGACGAAGTGGACCGTGACGCCGAACACCTTGACGCCGTACGCGAGCGCCTGCTCGACCGCCCGCAGGCCGGGAAACGCGGGCAGCAGCGCAGGATGCACGTTGATCACGCGGGCGGGGAACGCCGCCAGGAACTGCGCGCTGAGCAGCTGCATGTAGCCGGCGAGCACGACCAGCTCGACGCTCCGTTCGCGTAGCCAGTCCGCGATCGCCGCGTCGCGCGCCTCGCGAGTCGCGTGCAGCGCTACCGGGAACGACGCGCACGGCACGCCGGCAGCCCGGGCTCGCTCGAGCGCTCGCGCGCTTGGCTTGTCGGACGCCACCGCGACGATCTCGATCCCGTTGCGCCCGTGCACGGTGTCGAGCAGCGCCTGCACGTTCGTGCCCTCGCCCGAGGCGAGCACCCCGACCCTCACCGTCGCGCCGCCGGGCTCATGCCGCTCTCAGCTTGGGGAACCGGCCGCCGGTCGAGCGCAGGCTTCCGGCCGCCAGCAGCTGATCGACCCGCCCCAGGACGTCGTCGGCACGCAGGTGGGCGAACGAGCCGTACGCCGGCAGGCCGTCATAGGAGTACTGCGCGATCACCTTCGAGCGTCCACCGCGCAGGATCTCGACCGCGCGGGTGCGCCCCACCGGGGGCTGCGCGGACCCGACGACCGCGAGGATCGCCTGGTCTAGGTCGCCGTCGCCAGCCGGATCAGGTAGGTCGCCGTCGCCAGGGCAACCGCGACCGCCCGCCACCGCGCCGGCCGGCCGGCTTCCCGAGCCGGCGGTGGCGCCCGCTGCGTGGCGATCCGAGGCCGGCTCCACCACCGCCGCCGCCACCGCCACGGGGTCGCAGACGTCGCAGCACGCTACCAGCCGCTCACCCTCGGTGCGGCCGGCGTCGGCCGGTTGCAGCGAGTCGCCGAAGTGCGCCAGCAGCGCCTCGCGCCGGCATCTGCGACCCTCGACGTACTCCCACACGGCGCGATACTGGCTCCAGCGGACGCGCTCGGCCTCGCGCGCGGAGCCGCGGCAGCGCGCCAGCATCGCCCCGTCCCAGTCCGCCGCCAGGCGCCCGACGGCCCGGTCCGGAGGCGAGGGCTCGGGCGCCAGCAGCCCGGCGCGGGCGAGATGGCCGACGATCGCGCGGACGGCGTCCTCGTCGCCGGCGCGCGGATCGATCGCGCTTGCGAGCGCCGACAGCGGCACGTCGTAGCGCGGCCCGGCCGGCGTCGTCGCGGCGGCTGCCCAGTCCCCGCCGTCGAGCCGCGCCTGCACGGGCGCCGTCGCCGTCGCGCCGCTGCGCAGCCGCCGGGCGACGCGCTCAAACGCGCGATCGTCGACCCGCGCCCGCTGGATGAAGAACACGTGCAGGCCCTTGTCGCGCTGCTCGGCGAACAGCAGGCAGCTCGCCGGCCGCCCGTCGCGCCCGGCGCGACCTGCCTCCTGGTAGTAGGCCTCGAGCGAGCCCGGGACCGCGGCGTGGCAGACGGTGCGCACGTCCGCCTTGTCGATCCCCATCCCAAACGCGTTCGTGGCGACGATCACGGGCGCGCCACCGGACATGAACCGCTGCTGCGTCGCGGCGCGAACGCCCCGCTCGAGCCCCGCGTGGTAGACGAGCACCTCCTCGCGCAGCCGGTCACGCAGCGTCCGAGCGAGCCGCTCGCTCGCATCGCGAGTGCCGGCATAGACGATCGCGGGCAGCGCGTCGGGTGCGGCCAGCGCTGCCACCAGCCGGCGCTCCTTGTCGGCCGCGCTGCGACACGGAACGACCGCGAACGACAGGTTGGGGCGGTCAAAGCCGGTCGTTACGCGAACCGGGTCGCGCAGCGCCAGCCGTCGGACGATGTCGTCGGCCACGCGCGGCGTCGCGGTCGCGGTCAGGGCGATCGTCGCCCGCGCGCCGATCCCGCGCGCGGCCTGGGCGAGCGTGAAGTAGTCAGGCCTGAAGTCGTGGCCCCAATGCGAGACGCAGTGCGCCTCGTCGACGACGAACAGGCCGACGCGCGCCCCTGCGATCGCGGCGGCGAAGCGCGGCAGCGCGAAGCGCTCGGGCGACACGTACAGCAGCGCCACCTCGCCGGCAACCGCCCGCTGCACCGCCGACACGTTCAGCGCGCCCGCCCGCTGGGCGTTGACGAGCTCGACGCGGCCCGGGGCGACCCGCGCCAGCGCCTGCACCTGGTCCTGCATCAGCGACACGAGCGGCGACACGACCACGGTCAGGTCGTCGCGCATCAGCGCCGGCAGCTGGTAGCACAGCGACTTGCCCGACCCCGTCGGCATCACGACGAGCGTGTCGCGGCCGGCGCATGCGGCCGCGACCGCCCGCGCCTGGCCGCGGCGGAAGCGCTCGAAGCCGAAGATCGCGCGCAGCGCGTCGCCGGGATCCATGGGCGCCCGAAGATAGCGGTGCCACCGGCGATCGCGCCGGAGTTGGCACAGAGTCGTCACGCGACGGTGGCGCGCCGCAAACGGGGGGCCGGCTAGACCGGCGCCAGCGGCAGCTCGGCCTCGAAGGCGAACTTGCCGTTCGCGTCCTCGGTGCCGCGCAACGGATAGTCGCCGCTGAAGCAGGCGTCGCAGTGAGCCGCCCGGGTGACGCCGACCGCCTCGTAGACGCCGTCCAGCGACAGATAATGCAACGAGTCGACGCCGAGCTTGGCGGCGACCTCGTCGACGGTGCGCCCGTGGGCGATCATCTCCTCGCGCGTGGACATGTCGATCCCGTAGTGGCACGGGTGCTTGATCGGCGGCGAGGAGATCCGCAGGTGGATCTCGGCGGCGCCGGAGTCGCGCAGCATCTGCACGATCTCCGGCATCGTGTTACCGCGGACGATCGAGTCGTCGACGACGATCAGACGCTTGCCCTCGACGACCTCGCGCAGCGGGTTGAACTTCAGCCGCAGCCCGTGGCGGCGCAGCTCCTGCCCAGGCTGGATGAACGTCCGCGCGACGTAGCGGTTCTTGATGAAGCCGTCGTCCTGGGGCAGGCCCGCGGCCCGCGCGAGCCCGCGCGCGGCTGCGTTGCCCGAGTCGGGCACGGGGATCACGACGTCGGCCTGCACCGGCGCCTCGCGCCACAGGATCTCGCCCATCCGCGACCGGGCGACCTGCAGCACGGTGCCGGCCATCCGCGAGTCCGGACGCGCGAAGTAGATGTACTCGAACACGCAGAACGCGCGCCGCTGCGCACCGCCGATGATCCGCGTGCGGACGCCGTCGTCGGTCAGCGTCAGCACCTCGCCGGGCTGCACCTCGCGCAGCAGGCGGGCGCCGATCAGGTCCAGCGCGCACGACTCGCTCGCGACGCAGTACGCCGGGCGTCCGCTGCCGTCGTCGATCATCCCCAGCGCCAGCGGCCGCAGCCCATGCGGGTCACGGAACGCGACGACCGCGTCCTCGGTCAGCACGACGGTCGAGAACGCGCCCTGCAGCCGCGGCAGCACGTCGGCGACCGCATCCTCGATCTGCTCGGCGGGATGGCGTGCGAGCAGCGCCGCGATGATCTCCGAGTCGGAGGTCGAATGAAACGCGACGTCGCGATCGCGCAGCTCGGCGTGCAGCGCGACGGCGTTGATCAGGTTGCCGTTGTGCGCCAGCGCGAGCGTGCGGTGGTCGTCGCGGACGATCGGCTGCGTGTTCTCCCACTGCGACGAGCCGGTCGTCGAGTAGCGGACGTGGCCGATCGCCATGTCGCCCACCAGCGAGCGCAGGATGTGCTCGTCGAACACCTGCGCGACCAGGCCCTGATCGCGGATCGCCATGATGCTGCCGCCGCGCGGAGCCGTCGCGATTCCCGCCGACTCCTGGCCGCGATGCTGGAGCGCGAACAGCGCAAAGTACGCGAGCCTGGCGACATCGCGGCCGGGCGCGTAGATCCCGAACACGCCACACTCGTCCCGAGGCCCGTCGCGATGATCGTTCGATAGAGGCATGGCGTCACTGCCCTGCGCCAGACTTACTGATCCTAGCAGCGGACCGGTCACACGCTCGCGAGGCCCTGCTCGCGGGCCGCGTGCAGCGCGGAAATTGCGACTTTCAGCAAGCCCTCGATCTCGAGCTGCTCGCCGCCGACGCGGCCGATGACAGTGAAGCCGGCGAGCGCCTCGTCGCTGCCCGCGACGACGAACGCGCGCCCGGGCGCCTCGCCGAACGGATCCAGGTGCTCGGGCAGCGTCACCCGGGCGCCGATCTGACCGGCGACGCAGCACTCGGCCAGCGCGACCGCCACGCCGCCCTCGGAAACGTCGTGTGCGTTTTGGAGCGCCTCGGACCGGACGGCATTCCGGACGGCTTGATGCGCATCACGGACGGCACTCGCTGTTACGGGTGGCAACCCGCCGGCGGCCGCCTCGCCGCGCAGCCGGGCCAGCTCGCTGCCTGCCGGCGAGGGCTCGAACGGGCCCACGAGCGCGATCGCATCCCCTTCGCGGGCAAACCCGAGCCGTCCCGCGCGGCTGGCATCGGGCAGCTTGCCGACCATCCCGATCACCGGCGTGGGGAAGATCGGCCCCCCCGGCCCCTCGTTGTAAAGCGAGACGTTGCCGCCGACGACCGGCACGCCGAGCGCCTCGCACGCGCGCGCGATCCCCTCGACCGCCTCGGTCAGCTGCCACGCGACGTGCGGCTTCTCGGGATTGCCGAAGTTCAGGCAGTTGGTCAGGCCGAGCGGCTCGGCGCCGACGCACGCGAGGTTGGCCGCGCACTCGTACACCGCCTCGGCGGCGCCGGCGCGCGGGTCGCACGCCGCGCGGCGGCCGTTGCCGTCGATCGCGACCGCGATCGCGGACCCGTCGGGCAGCGCGAGCACCGCCGCATCGGCCTGATCGGGCCGGCGCACGGTCCGCGACTGCACAATCGAGTCGTACTGCTCGAACACCGGCGCCCGCGAGCAGATGTTCGGCGACCCCAGCAGCGCGAGCAGCAGCTGCGCCGGCGACTCGCCGCCGGACAGCACCGGCGCCGGCGCCGGATACACCTGGCGCTCGGGCGCCACCGGGGTCAGGTCATACTGCGGGCAGTCGTCGACGAGCACGCCGACCGGCAGGTCGCCGACGACGGTCCCGGCGCTCAGGATCCGCAGCCGACCGGAGTCGGTGACCGAGCCGATCGGCGTCGCAAGCGTCTCCCAGCGCTCGCACACGCCCACCACCTGCGCGACGCGCTCGGGCGCGACCACGCACAGCATCCGCTCCTGGGACTCGGACACCATGATCTCGAACGGCTCCATCCCGGGCTCGCGCAGCGGCACGCGCGAAAGCTCGACGTCGAGCCCGACGCCGCCGCTGCTCGCCATCTCCGACGCGGCCGAGGTCAGCCCCGCCGCGCCGAGATCCTGCAGCGAGACCAGCAGGTCGGCGTCGAGCAGCTCCAGGCAGCACTCCATCAGCTTCTTCTCGGCGAACGGGTCGCCGATCTGCACCGACGGGCGCTTGGCCGCATCGGCCTCCCCGAGCTCGGCGCTCGCGAGCACCGACGCGCCGCCGATCCCGTCGCGTCCGGTCAGCGCCCCGAGCAGCACGAGCACGTTGCCCGGCCCGGCCGCGGCGGCGCGGATCAGCCGCGCGCTCGGGGCGAGCCCGAGGCACATCGCGTTCACCAGGCAGTTGTGTTCGTAGCTGGGCTCGAAGTAGATCTCGCCGCCGACGGTCGGCACGCCGATCGAGTTGCCGTAGTGCCCGATGCCAGCGACCGCGTGCTCGAGCAGGTAGCGCGAGCGCGCCGAGGTCGGCTCGCCGAAGCGCAGCGAGTCGAGCACCGCGATCGGCCGCGCGCCGACCGCGAACACGTCGCGCAGGATCCCGCCGATCCCCGTCGCGGCGCCCTGAAACGGCTCGACCGCACTCGGGTGGTTGTGCGACTCGACCTTGAACGCCACCGCCAGCCCGCCGCCGACGTCGACCGCGCCGGCGTTCTCGCCCGGACCGAGCAGCACGTACGGCCCGGCGGTCGGCAGGCGGCGCAGCAGCTTGCGCGAGTGCTTGTAGGCGCAGTGCTCTGACCACATCAGCGACAGCATCGCCAGCTCGACCTCGTTGGGCTCGCGCGCGAGGCGCGCCACGATCAGCTCGTACTCGTAGTCAGTCAG
Organism: Solirubrobacteraceae bacterium; assembly: GCA_049518835.1. Taxonomy (GTDB): domain Bacteria; phylum Actinomycetota; class Thermoleophilia; order Solirubrobacterales; family Solirubrobacteraceae; genus Palsa-465. The sequence goes on along the minus strand of JBEKRJ010000027.1, from coordinate 7,429 downwards.
CCCGAGCGCGCGGTAGTTATGCGAAGACGCCGTCGGCAACGTGCGCTCGCATCGAATCGAAGATCCTCAGCCCATCGCTTGACCCGGTCAGCGGGTCGACGGCGTGCTCGGGATGGGGCATCAGCCCAAACACGTTGCCGCCCTCGTTGCACACGCCGGCGATCTCGTCCTGCGAGCCGTTGGGGTTCTCGCCGGCGCCGTAGCGCAGCAGCACGCGCACTGGATCGGGGCAGTAATAGCGGCCGGTCGTGTGCTTGACCGGGATCGACAGACGCTCGCCGGGCGCGCAGGCGCACGTGAACGGGCTGCTCGCGTCGACCACCTGCAGCGAGACCTGGCGGCAGACGAAGCGCAGCGAGACGTTGCGCAGCAGCGCCCCGGGCAGCAGCCGTGCCTCGCACAGCACCTGAAAGCCGTTGCAGATCCCGAGCACGAGCCCGCCGTCGCGCGCGAACGCCGCGACCTCGTCCATGATCGGCGCGAACCGGGCGATTGCCCCGGCGCGCAGGTAGTCGCCGTAGGAGAACCCGCCTGGCACGATCACCGCATCGACGCCCTGCAGGTCGCGGTCGGAATGCCACAGCATCACCGCCTCGCCGACCCGCGCCGCCGCCTGCAGCGCGTCGACGTCGTCGCAGGAACCGGGGAACCGGACGACGCCGAACTTCATTGCACCGCGACTACTTCGTAGTCCTCGACGAGCGGGTTGGCGAGCAGCCGCTCGCACATCTCCGGCAGCTGCGCGGGATCCTCGACATCGAGCTCGATCAGCCGTCCGACGTGAACGTTGCGCACGCCGGCGAAGCCGAGCGCCGGCAGCGCCCGCTCGACGGCCTGGCCCTGGGGATCGAGGATCCCCTGCTTGGGGCGCACGAGCACGCGCGCGCGCATCACGCTCCGGTCCGCCGCAGCCAGGCCTGAAACGGCTCGCCGGTGATCCGCTCGTAGGCCTCGACGTACTTGTCGCGTGTGCGCTGCACGACCTCCGCGGGGATCGCCGGTGCCGGCGGGTTGCGGTCCCAGCCGGTGCCGGAGGCCCAGTCGCGCACGAACTGCTTGTCGAAGCTCGGCTGCGCGCGGCCCGGCTCGTACTCGTCGGCGGGCCAGAAGCGCGAGGAGTCCGGCGTGCAGACCTCGTCGCCGAGCGTCAGCGTGCCGTGCTCGTCGAGCCCGAGCTCGAACTTCGTGTCGGCGAGGATGATCCCGCGTGAGCGCGCGTGGCCGGCGGCGTGCGCATAGACCGCCAAGGAGACGTCGCGCAGGCGCCGCGCGAGCTCGCGGTCGCCGACCAGCGCGACGACGGCGTCGAAGTCGATCGCCTCGTCGTGGCCGACCTGCGCCTTCGTCGAGGGGGTGAAGATCGGCTCCGGCAGGCGGTCTGACTCGCGCAGGCCGGTGGGCAGCGCGATCCCCGACACCGCCCCGGTGCGCTGATAGTCCTTCCATCCCGAGCCGCTCAGATAGCCGCGCACGACGCACTCGACCGGCAGCATCTGCAGCTTGCGGACGACCATCGCGCGTCCGCGGGCCTCCGCCGGGACGCCGTCGGCGACCGACACGAGGTGGTTGGCGACGATCTCGGCGGTGCGCTCAAACCAGAACGTCGACAGCCCGGTCAGCACCCGGCCCTTGTCGGGGATCGGCGTCGGGTGCACGACGTCGTAGGTCGAGATCCGGTCCGAGGCGACCAGCAGCAGCGTCTCGCCGAGGTCGTAGATCTCGCGGACCTTGCCCGACGCCAGCAGCGGGAGGTCTGCGAGGGCGGTCACGGGGCCGACTGTAGCAACGGCCGGCGACGCCTAAACCCGGGCGCTGGGCTTGGCCGCTGGGCCGCCCGGGGACGGTCGCGGCGGTGCCACCCCTACCCCCGACCCTCGTCACCGGCACCGGCCCCCGCGATCAGATCGAGCCGGCCGACGATCTCACCGGCGTAGCGCACGAACGGGCGGTAGTCGAACAGCGCGTCGAGGTCTAGGCCGGCGCCGGCCGGGTCGGCCGCCAGCAGCTCGCGCAGCGGCGTGCGCTCGTCGAGCGCCCGCCGAGTGAGGCGCTGGACGACGCGGTAGGCATCGTCGCGGTCGAGGCCCCGCTCGGACACCAGCGCCAGCAGGACGCGCTGGGAGAACAGCGCGCCGCTGGTCAGCTCGAGGTTGGCGCGCATCCGCTGCGGGTCGACGACCATCCCCTCGACGAGCGCGATCGTGCGCCGCTGCAGGTGGTCCAGCAGGATCGTCGAGTCGGGCAGGATCACCCGCTCGACCGACGAGTGCGAGATGTCGCGCTCGTGCCACAGCGCGACGTCCTCGAGCGCCGCCAGCGCGTTGCCGCGCAGCACTCGCGCGAGCCCCGCGACCTGCTCTGACTTGATCGGATTGCGCTTGTGGGGCATCGAGCTCGAGCCCTTCTGGCCGGCGGCGAACGGCTCGGTCAGCTCGCCGACCTCGGTCCGGGCGAGGTGGCGCAGCTCGGTCGCAAAGCGCTCCATGCCGGCGCCGGCGAGCGCGATCGCCTGCAGCAGCTCGGCGTGCCGGTCGCGCGCGACGACCTGCGTCGAGACCGGCTCGCCCTGCAGTCCGAGCCGGGCGAGCACCCGCCGCTCGAACTCCGGCGAGGTCGCCGCGTAGGTCCCGACCGCGCCGGAGATCGCGCCGACCGCCGCCTGCTCGAACGCCCGCTGCAGCCGCTGCGCATTGCGGTGCGCCTCGAACGCGAACCCGGCGAGCTTGATCCCGAACGTCGTCGGCTCGGCGTGGATCCCGTGCGTGCGCCCGACGCACAGCGTGTCGCGGTGCTCGCGCGCCCTCGCCGCCAATGCCGCCAGCAGCCGCCTCGCGTCCGGTAGCACCAGCTCGCCGACGCGGCGCAGCTGCAGCGCGAGTCCGGTGTCGAGCACGTCGCTCGAGGTCAGGCCGTGGTGGATCCAGCGCCCGCCCGGGCCCGCCGAGGCGGCCAGGACGTCGACGAACGCGGCCGTGTCGTGGTCGGTGACCCGCTCGCGCTCGGCGATCCGCTCGACGGTGAAGGTCGCCGCCCGGATCGCCTCGAGCTCGGACGGGCTGGGGCCCTCCAGCTCCTCGCTGGCGGCCACCTCGACCTCGCGCATCGCCTCGAAGCGAGCGTGGTCAGACCAGATCGCGCCGAGCTCCGGACGTGTGTAGCGCGCGATCACCGCGGGGCGCTATTGGAGCCTGAAGACGGGATGGTCGGGGGCGATTCGCCGCAGCTCGTCGTCGCTGGAGTCCGGGCCGACGCCGGCGAAGAACACGCCGACTTCGACCTTCCAGCGCTTCAGGTAGGCGCGCAGCACCGGCGGCTTGTCGTCGTCGGCGATCTCGGTGGCGGTGAACGGCTCGCCGCGACGGCCGAGCAGCAGGCGCCCACTGCCGCTGGCGCGCAGGTTGCGGACCCATTGCGAGTGCCCTCGTGGCGAGACCAAGTAGCGCGCTCCATCGAGCGTCAGCAGGTTGACCGGCGTGCGGCGCGGCTCGCCCGACTTGCGGCCGCGTACCTCGAGCACGCGCGAGCCGAGCACGCTGACTCCGGCCTGCGTGAGCAGCGCCACCGCGCGGTTGAAAATGTTGGTCGTAAACCAGCCGGGGCGTCGGTAGTGAGGTGGCGTTGACATTGGCCCACTATCGCCGGGCGGACCGCGAGACGTCGGAAGGGATTCTTCGGTTGCGGGGATTCAGCCGCAGCTTTCTACGTTCTTATCTTGTCTTTGCGTCTGCGCACCTGGTTGTCGCTCCTGACTCGTTCTCGTCGCTCCGCAATCCCGATCCTAGCGCTCGCGTTGGTTGGACGGCTAGCGCTCGCGTTGGTTGGACGGCTAGCCAATCTCGTCGGCAGACGTCTACCGAGACTAGACTTGAGCCGTGCGACGTGGAGGTCATCGCGCGTCCCACGTAATGACGTACTCGTCGTCCACCTTCGGTTCGGCAGTACGCCATTCGACCTTCTTGCGCCCATTGCCCGCGCTTTGCAACGACCCAGTGAGGTCTTGTAGCTGACCGTTGATCTTGAGACCGACCTTTATCGGCGGCCGGCCAGATGGCCAGACGACCCTCATCAAGAGCTCGTCGGTAGGCCGGCCTATCCCAATGAAGACCTCCTCTCTGCGCTCCCTAAAGGCGTCGACCAGAGTCCGAGTCGTCGTCACCTCAAACTTCTGCCCGCGCTCGGCGATTTCGCCCAGCTCTATCACATGACATTTCGGTCCTGGGTGACCATTGCTCTTCACCCGCGTGCCTTCCGCCAATTTCCGTTGTTAGGTGGTCACCGTGAAGAACCTCTGCCAACCCGAGCACCGCGATAGCCGTCGCCGCAAACGCGGCTAGCAAGAGATCCCAGTATTCGGACGCAACCTTCGCAAGTCGCTTCCACCACCCCACGTTCGACTAATAGGCCTTCCAAACGTCGACGTCAAGGGGCTCGAGGAGATGGAGCGTAACGCGAGGCCTTGACGGGCTCGGGCTTTCTTTCGCGGATGATGGCGGAGCGGGGCATCGATCTCGAGCTGCCGCGCTGGCGACCTACCTGCATTGCAAGGCGATCGCCGAGCGTGCACTTTGGGATCCGATCCAGCGCGGCGGCGAGACGGGCAGGGCGCAGGTCAGCCGCCGCCGAGCTGGACCGCCTTGACGATCAGCAGGACCGTCGACGCGATCAGATAGCAACGCAGCGCGATCATCGCGGCCCTGCGGCCCGGCGACCAAGTCGGCCGCGACAGCAGCGCCAGCGGCGGCATCGTCCATTGCTCCTTGGGCGGCTCGGTCGTGCTCTGCAGCACCCGTACTCCCGCGGCGCCGCGACGGTTGCGTAGCGCGGACGCGCCGTAGCCGAGCAGCACAACGGCGAGCACGACGGCGCCGCCGAGCGCCAGCGCGGTGACGTCGACGTGCGGGAAGATCGTCGTCAGCGTCAGGATCATCGACAGCAGCACCAGCGTGCCGACGATCACGCTCGCGATCGCGTTCAGCCACGGCCGGTTGACCCACGGCCCGAGCACCTCGCGGTCGTTGCACAACAGCAGCAGGAACACGGTCGCAGCCGGCAGCAGCACGCCTGCGAGCGCCTGCACCGCCTCGGTGATCACGCCCAGCGGCGCGCCGGGGATCAGCACGATCGCGGCCGCGCCGAACGTCAGCAAGGCGAAGATCGCGTAGAACAGCTTCGCGTCGGAGAAGCTGCGGTGTAGCGAGCTCTTGGTCCCAAACACGTCGCCGAACGCGTAACTGGTCGACAGCGTCAGCGCGCCGGCGCCGATCAGCGACGCATTGAGCAGCACGATCGCGAAGAACGCCGCGGCGGTCGCGCCGAGCGTGTGATCCAGTCCGAGCGCGGTCCCGCCGGCGTCGGTGAAGCTGCCGAAGTAGTGCGTGCCACCGAACGCGAACGCCGACAGGCAGATCAGGGCCGCGGCGCCGACGACGACCACGACCGCGCCCAGGCAAGTGTCAAGGCGCTCGTAGTTGATCCAGCGCGGCGTGATCCGCTTGTCGATGATGTTCGACTGCTGGAAGAACAGCTGCCACGGCGCGATCGTCGTCCCGACCATCGCGATGATCAGCAGCACCGAGGTCGAGTTCGCGCCGCCGCCGATGCCGGGCACGACGAAATGGTGCGCGACGTCGCCGTAGCGCGGGTGCGAGAGGAAGAACAGCGGGATCACGAGCACGTTCGCGAACACGAACAGGAACATCGAGCGCTCCCAGAAGCGGAAGCTGCCGCTGGCGGTGATCGCGACTAGGGCCACCGCCGCGACCGGCACCGCGATGTACTTCGAGACGCCGAAGTAGCCCAGCGCGAGGCTGACGCCGATGAACTCGGTGACGATCGTGAGGAAGTTGAGCAGGAACAGGTCACTGACCTCGAAGTACCCCCAGCCGCGGCCGAAGCGCTCGATGATCAGCCGCGCGTGCCCAACGCCGGTCACGGCGCCCAGCCTGACGACCATCTCCTGGTTGACGATCAGCACCGGCACGAGCAGCAGCAGCACCCACAGCAGGCTCGTGCCGTAGTTCTGGCCCGCCTGCGAGTAGGTCGCGACCCCGCCGGCGTCGTTGTCGCCGACCATCACGATCAGGCCGGGACCGATGATCGCCAGCAGCGCCAGCGCGCGCGAACTCAGGCCGCGATGGACTTCCTCGTGCTCGCGGATCGTGCCGAACGCGCCGCGGATGTCGCCGGCGTGGGCGGAGTCGAGCACCGCGCGCTGACGATGAGGCGGCGTGGGCGGCGGCACCGGGGCGGCCGACGGTTCTGTCGTCATCTGCTCGACCTCCTTTCCAGCCGCGCGCGACGCTGCCGCGGCCGGCGGAGGTCACTCAGCTTTCAGGCGCGCAAGTGACGTCCACAACGCCGGCCGCGAGCGTGCTACTTCGAGGTAGCTCGTCGCGATCGTGGTGTTTGTCGTGGTGGTTCATCACGCTGTCGACTGAGCCTACCAGCGCGATCGCGGCGCTCGGGTTATGAACCGTTAATGCACTGGGCCGGTGCGCCGTCAGCTGCGAGCCATGCCCGCCCGCCGGCGCCACTCGTCGGGGAGCAGCTGCTCGAGCACGTCGTCGACGGCGATCATCCCGACGGGTTGGCCGTCGCCGTCGAGAACGGGCAGCGCGATCAGGTTGAAGTCGGTCATCAGCCGCGCGACATCGGGCAGGTCGGCCTCGGCGGCCACGGTCGGCGTGTGGCAGTCCTCGAGCAGCTGCGAAATGCCGTCCTGCTCGCCGGCGCGTACCAGCTCCGCCAGCGACACCGCGCCGAGCAGCGCACCCGCGTCGTCGACCACGCACACGCTTGACACCTGCTGGGGGCCGAGCTCGCTCGCGCGTACGCGGATGAGCGCGTCGCCGACGCTGGCGCCGGCGCTGACCGAAACGAAATCTGGGTTCATCAGTCCGCCGGCGGTCGACGGATTGTGGCCGAGCAGATTGCGCACCTTGCGCTGCTTGGCCGCCGGCAGCAGGTTGAGGATCGGCAGCCGGCGGTCCTGCTCGATCTCCAGCAGCAGGTCGGCGGCGTCGTCTGAGGCCATCCGCGCCAGCACGCCGGCGACCTCCTGATCGGATCGCTCGCGTAGGAACTCGACCTGGTGCTCGTCGTCGAGCTCCTCGAACACGTCGGCCTCGAGCTCCTTGTCGTGGCCGACAGCCTCGAGGATCTCCTCTCCCTCCTCGTGCGAAGCGGCCTCGACCAGGTCGGCGATCTGGGCGGGATGCAGGCGCGCCAGCCGCCGCGGGGCGAGCTTCAAGCGCGAGGTCGGGACGTGGCCGACGAACGGCTCCATCTGGCGCCAAGGCACGAACTGCGTGTGCTCGGAGTCGTGGCCGCGAAAGCGGCGGGGCAGCAGCCGCCAGAGGCGTGGCCTCAGGCTCGGGTCGATCCCGGCCACGCGCCAGGCGCCGTCATCGTGCACGAGCTCGACCTCGCG
>JBEKRJ010000026.1:0-16967 GCA_049518835.1 Solirubrobacteraceae bacterium | reverse complement strand
GCGCCGGCCTCGGGGCGACCGGCGCCGACCGCGGCCGGCTCGCTCGCGCCGGGGTGGGGCCGACCGGCCCCGGCGTCATCTCGAGCCGTGTCGGCGGCGGGCTCGCCGGCCGGCGCGGTCGTCGTCGCCATACGCGTCGCCGCCTTGCTTCGCAACGCGCCCGCACGCGACTGGCGGGGGGCGCGGGCTCGGCTGCGTGCGGGCGCCTTGGGCACGTGCAGGAGGTTCTCGACGCCGTGCACATCGGCGATCGCGCGAGCGCGGCGCTCGAGCTCGGCGATCTGCTCGGTATGCTCGACCGCGCCGCGCAGGTAAACGATCCCGTCGACGACGTTCACCTCGACGCCGCCGTTGCCCGCGGCCGGGGCCAGCGAGATCTCGGCCCGCACCCTGCTTGCAAGCGTGGCGTCGTCAACGCCGGCACCGGGCCGGTGGCGCAGGCGCCGGGTGACCCTGAACGCGTCGCTGATCAGGCGGCCCGTGAGGCGCACTCCTGACCGCCACGTACCGCGGACGAGATCGCCCGTGCGGTCGACGATCGGTGGCTTTGACAAGTTCAAGTCTTGCTCCTTCCGGTGCGGTCGCTGGCTCGGTGTTCGCGCAAGCCGGAGTCGCGCGAGCACGGTCCGGGCTTGGGAACCTTTGCGCCACAGTGGCGTAAAAGGTCCCACATGTCGTCCGGCGAGGGGCTCTCGACCCCCAGACATGCCACATGGCGAGGCTCACCAGCCCGGACTGCACGCGCCGGCGCCAACGGTTCGCTGGGCTCGTCGAACCGCCACTACGCCGGCGGCGACGACGCCGACGCGGGCGAAGCCGGCGCGTGGGTTGCCGACTCGGCGACGCTGGTCAAAACGTTACGTGGCGTACGGACGGCGGCGCGGATGTGACGCTTTGGCCCAAGACAGACCACAACGTCACAGTCCAGAGGCCCGGATGATCGGCTGTAACATTTGGTGAGGTTTAATCGTGTTTGGCCGGCGCAGAGGACCGGACATCGGGGGAACTGCAGCTGATCCGGAGGGTTGAGGCGCACATCCGGGCCACGGTGGCCGCGCCGTGATCACCTCGCGTGGGCGTCCGCGGGATCCGCGCCCGCGCAACGGTGGCGCGTTACCGCTGTCGGCGTTCGCGACCGCGCTGGAGCGCTACGGCGTGCCGCGCGGCATCGGCGCGCCACTAGCGATGATCACGACGATCATCACCGCGAGCACGAGCGTCACGAGCTGGCGAAAGATCAGTCCCGCGACCAACAGCCCGAAAGCGAGCAACACGGCACGGTGAATAGCGCCGGGTGTGATCCGCGACTCGTTCATCGACACAAGCCTGCCCGCTAGTGGCCAGTCGCACGCCCCAGAGAGAGCGTCGGAGTAGCTGACGTCCCGTTGTCGGTGGGCGACCGGTGGTAGCCGTAGCAGGGGCCGCAACCGAAAGGAGCAGCACATGAGCCTTACCGACAAGGTCACGGGCCGGATCAAGCAAGCTGCCGACGATCTCGCCGACGACGCCTCGCTCAAGCGCGAAGGCGCCGCGACGGTCTAGCGGGACGCGAGCTGGGCGGCGGCGACGGCGGCCTGCCCGTAGGAGATCGCACCGTCGCCGGCGGGCAGCCGGCGCGGGATGAGGACGCATAGCCCAGCCGCCGCCAGCCCGGCGGTGGTCCGCGTCAGCAACACCCGGTTGGCGAACACGCCGCCCGAGAGCACGATCGTCTCCGTGCCGTGCGAGGCGGCAAGCGAGGCGCACGCGTCGACAGTGGCACGGGCGATCGAGGCGTGAAACCGGGTCGCGATCGCGGCCGTGCGAGCGTCGGCGGCGACGTCGGCGGCGATCGCCAAGAGCATCTCGCGCGGGTCGAGCAGCAGCAGCCCGCCGGCGGCCGTCAGCGCGATTGGGTAGCTCCCCGTTTCGCCCGGGTCGCACGACGCCTCGAGCTCGATCGCCGCCTGTCCTTCGTAGGTGACCTCGAGGCGGATTCCACACAGCGCCGCGACAGCATCGAACAGGCGCCCGATGCTGCTGGTCTGCGGTGACGCGAGCCCGCTGCGGGCGAGCGCCACCACGCTCCCCCAGACCGCGGGATCGACGCGGTCGCGCAGCGCCGCGGGCACGGCGAGCGGAGGTTCGGGCCCCTCGCCGGCGGCCCCACCGGCGCTGGCGCGAGCCTCCCCAGCCCCCCCCTCGCCGGCACTTCCGGCGCCGCGCCACTCGCCGCCCTCCTCGGATGCCACCAGCCACGCCCCGGCCATCCGCCACGGCTGCTTGATCGCGCGCTCGCCGCCGGGGAGGCGGACCGGGTACAGCGAGCCGACCCGCGTAAAGCCGGCTTGGTCGCCGAGTAGCAGCTCGCCGCCCCATACCGTTCCATCGCTCCCGTAGCCGGTGCCGTCGTAGATCGCACCGATCGCCGGGCCGCGGACGCCGTGCTCGGCGAGACACGCCGCGAGGTGCGCGTGATGGTGCTGGACGCCGATCAGCTCGACCCCATCGCGTTCGAGCGCGTACTTCGTCGACAGGTACTCGGGATGCAGGTCGTGGGCGACCACCTCCGGCGTGACCGCGAACAGCCGCTGGAAGTGCTCGACGCCCTCGGCGAAGCAGCGCAGCGTCTGATAGTTGTGCAGGTCGCCGATGTGGTGCGAGACCCAGGCGCGGGCGCCCTTGGCCACGCAGAAGGTGCTCTTCAGCTCCGCCCCGCAGGCAAGCAGCGGCCGCCGAACGTCCGCGAGCGCGAGCGCCCCCGGGACGTAGCCTCGCGAGCGGCGCAGGATCGTGCCCACGCCGGCGACGGCCCTGACGACCGAGTCGTCGGTCCGCGTCTCGATCACGCGGTCGTGGACCAGGAACAGGTCGGCGATCGCTCCGAGCCCGGCCAGCGCGTCCTCGTCGCGGTAGGCGATCGGCTCGTCTGACACGTTGCCGCTGGTCATCACGAGCGCCCCGCCGACGCCCGCGAGCAGCAGGTGGTGAAGCGCCGAGTAGGGCAGCATCACGCCCAGCTCAGGTGCGCCCGGTGCGACCGCGGCTGCGACCGCAGCGCCCGGCTGCCGGGGGGCGAGCACGATCGGCCGTGCCGGCGACGCCAGCAGGGCTCGCTCCGCGGATCCGAGCGCGACCAGCTCCGCTGCGCGCTCGATGTCGGCCGCCATCAACGCAAACGGCTTGTCTTCGCGGTGCTTGCTGGCCCGCAACCGTGCGACCGCCGCCTCGTCGCCGGCGCGGCAGGCGAGGTGATACCCGCCAAGCCCCTTGACAGCGACGATCGCACCGCCGGCGAGCGCGGCGGCGGCCGCCGCCACCGGGTCGAGCCCGTCGCGCAGCTGGACGGCAGCGCCGCCTCGGTCCAGCAGCGACATCGACGGGCCGCACCGCGGGCAGGCGTTCGGCTGGGCATGGAAGCGCCGGTCTGCGGGATCCTCGTACTCGGCCTGACAGGCGGCGCACATCGTGAACGCCGCCATCGTCGTCAGCGGCCGGTCGTATGGAACGCCGCGGACGATCGTGAACCGCGGGCCGCAGTTGGTGCAGTTGATGAACGGGTAGCGGTGGCGACGGTCCGCGGGGTCAAGCAGCTCGCGCAGGCAGTCACCGCAGGTGGCGGTGTCCGGCGCGACCGGCGCATCGGCGGCCTCGCCGTGCGGGCTCGCGACGATTTCAAAGCCGCTCCCGCCGATCGGCGCCAGGTCGTCGGTCGCGACCTGCTCGAGCACCGCCAGCGGCGGCGCCTCGGACCCCAGCCGCGCGAGGAAGCGTCCGACTGACCCGTCCGGTCCTTCGACCTCGAGCAGCACGCCGCGCGCGTCGTTGAGCACCCAGCCGTCGAGCCCGAGCTCGCGCGCGAGCCGGTAGACGTACGGCCTGAAGCCGACCCCCTGGACGGTGCCCTCGACCCGGACCCGGGTCCGCCGCCGCGCCGCAGCGGTCGTCGCGGTGCTCACCGACCGCTCACCGCTCACCAGGCCACCCCGCGCCGGCCACGCGACCACCGCCCACCACGCGTCCACCGGACCACCGCCCACCACGCGTCCACCGGACCACCGCCCACCACGCGTCCACCGGACCACCGCCAACCACCGCGCCCACCCGACCGCCGCCCACCGGCGCCTTAGGACCCTACCCGACCAGCTCCCGCAGCACGTGGTAGGCGCTCGCCTGCGCCTCCTGGATGCGGGGAATGTGCTCCGAGCGGGTGACCACGACGTGGTCGGCGAGCTGCTGCGCCGCGACGGCCCCGCCGTCGTAGCCGACCATCGCGATCGTCAGCAGCCCGCGCCGGCGCCCTTCGGCCAGCGCCGCGATCACGTTCGCCGAGTTGCCCGAGGTCGACAGCGCCAGCAGCGCGTCGCCGCTGCGCCCGTAGGCGATCACCTGGCGGGCGAAGATCGCCTCGACGCCGATGTCGTTGGCGATTGCGGTCACGATCCCGGTGTCCTCGGTCAGGTCGATCGCCGGCCGGGCGACGAAAGCACCCCCCGCGCCCGACTCGCCCGCGCGGGAGTCCAGCACCGCGCCCGACCCGCCGGCGCGAAAGTCCGCCACCGCGTCCATCGCGTCGGTGGCCGAGCCGCCGTTGCCGAGCGCCAGCAGGACCCCGCCGCACGCAAACGCGCCGCGCAGCGCGCCGGCGGCAGCCGTCAGCGTGGCGGCGTTGTCGGTCAGCGTCTGCGCCCGCAGCGCGCCGATCTCGTGCGCCTTCATCAGCGCCGAGCGGCGTACGTCGTCGAGCACCTGCTCGAGGTTGTCCTCGCGCTCGGCGAGGAATGGATACAGGAAGCTGGATGCGCCGGCGTCGTGGCCGCGGCGGGGCTCGCGGCCCTCGAGCAGCCCGCGGTGCTCGAAGAACACGTGCACGAGCTCCCACAGCACGTGATAGAGCGTCTCGACGAGCTCCTGGCGCACGTGGCGGTCGCCGACCGGCGGCTCGAACTCCCACTCTGCGCCCGCCGGCGCGAATGCGACCGTCTCGCAGCCGCCGGCCCGAGCGAGCGCGACCGCGCGCCGCGCCTCTCCCCCGTCCTCGTCGGCGCCGAACGCGATCACGACGTCGTCGGGGCGGGCGAGCAGCCGCACCTGGGCCGCAAGCTCGCCGCCGTCGGCGGTCAAGGCGAGCGCGGGCAGCGCGCGCTTGCCGACGATCACCGGGTGCACGAACTCGACCGCGACATGCCGCGCGTCGGAGCGCGCCGCCGGCGAGCGGCCGAGTGCGACCAGCCGCCCGCCGCGTGCGAACCGCTCCGCCATCCGGTGACACAGCAGCGCGAGCCGCTGGGCCTCGCGCTCGAAGAACGTGGCGTTGGCGTCCGTGCGGACGGCGAGCATCGCCTCCAGCGACCGCGTCGCGCCGAGCGCGGAGCCGGTCTCAACCGCGGAGCCGCTCCCAACCGGGGACTTGCTCACCGGAGCGCGCCGGCCCGCGTCCGCGCGACCAGCGCCACCAGCCAGTCGCGCAACGCCTCGACGCCCTCGCCGGTGCGGGCGCTGACGAGCATCCGCTGCACGCCGGGATTGACCTGGTCGAGGTGGTACATGAACTTGTCGAGGTCGTATTCCAGGTGCGGGAGCAGGTCGATCTTGTTGACGATCACGAGCTCGCAGGCGCGGAACATCAGCGGGTACTTGAGCGGCTTGTCCTCGCCTTCGGTCACCGACGAGATCATCACGCGGGCGTCCTCGCCGACGCGGAACTCGGCCGGGCAGACGAGGTTGCCCACGTTCTCGATCACGAGCAGGTCGATCTCCGCCAGCGGCAGCGCGGGCAACGCGGTGCGGACCATGTTCGCGTCGAGGTGGCACTCGCCACCGAAGCCGGGGGCGGTGTTGAGCTGGACGACCGGGACGTGCAGGCCGGCGAGCCGGTCGGCGTCGAGCGAGCCTTGCACGTCTCCCTCGAGAACGCCCACGCTGACCCCGTCGAGGTCGCAGAGCACGCGCTCGAGCAGCGTCGTCTTGCCCGCCCCGGGCGCGCTCATCAGGTTCACGACGGTCACGTCGTGGCGATCGAAGTCCTCACGGTTGGCGCGCGCAAGCGTGTTGTTGGCGTCGAGCGCCCCTTCGACCACCTTCACCTTCGTCCGGTGCAACCTGTCCTCCTCTACATCGATTTGACCTTCAGATATCGCCGGATCTCCGGCAGCTGCGCCATCACGGCAGCGACGATCCCGGCGATCACGACCAGCGCCACGAGCGGGACGGGAATCCTGATCGATCTGTTCATTGTGCAGGCTCCTGGTGTTGTTTGATCCCAAGTTCGGCGAGCAGCGACTGCACCATCCGCGCGGCCTCGTCCAGCGAGGCTCGCACCGGCTCTGACAGCGTGCCCGGAAGCTCGAGCGCGTGCGGCTCGCAACCGATCACGAACATACGCGGCGGCGCGCCGCCGAACGTCCGCGCGAGCGCGATCACCTTGACGGGATCCATCGCGTGGGCGTCGAGCTCGGGCTGGCCCTCGTCGCGGTGGACCTCGATCACGTACAGCGTTCCCGCCGGCCGGCCGCGCGGGGTCGCGTCGAGCAGCACGACCGCGTCGTAGCCCTCGCAGATCGCGAACGCCAGGTCGATGCCGCGGATCCCGAAGTCGACCACCTCGACGCCCGCCGGCAGCGCCAGGCGCGAAAGCCGGTCGGCGAGCGCGACGCCGAAGCCGTCGTCCCCCAAGAACACGTTCCCGACCCCCGCGACCAAGATCCGCGCCGGCGCGACGCCCGCGATCCGATCGCCGAGCGGCTCCACTTCGGCGGGCGAGAAGAAGAAGCGATGGCCCGGCTGGCGCGCGAACCCGAGGTCGGCGCCGGGGTCGTCCTCGACCACGACCGCGAGCATCACCGCGCCCTCGTAGTCGGTCTCGATCGCCTCGACGACGGCCGTGCGCCCGGCGAGCGCAAGGTCGAACACGTCGCCGCCGGCGCGCGGCGCGAGCCGCACGCGACTGCCGGGGCGCAGCTCGCTCCCGTCGACGTGCACCGAACCGGGCCCGGGGCGCTCGAGCTGCTCCCAGTAGCCGCTCATCTCAGCGCGTCAGCCTTCCATGCAGCGCCATCAACTGCTCGGGGGTGAGCGCTCGCGTGCGCTCGAGGATCTCGCGCGCACGCGGATCGGTGGCGGCCATCTCCGCCTGCTCCGCATCGGTCAGCGCGAGGATGTTGAGGATCAGCAGCTGATCGATCTCGCCGCCGTCGAACAGGTCGCCGGGGCTCTCCGACGCGACGCGCGGGTAGTCCTCGAGGATGATCGGCGAGCACAGGATCGTCGATCGATCCGGGGGCTCGCCGACGAGAACCGGCCAGACACCGGCGTTGCGGCACGCGGCCGCGTCGCCGGCGAGCTGCGCCGGCGGATCGGTCAGCGACACGAACTCGCCGCGATCGGCGCGCAGGAGGAAGTGCGTCGAGCAGAAGGTGTGGCGCAGGATCCGCTCGCCCGCACGGGCAGCCCGCTCGCCCGCGCCCGCGCCGGCGCCGGCAGCCCGCTCGCCCGCGCCGGAGCCGTCGCCCAAGCCGGCGCCGGCGAACCGCGTCGTGTTGCAAACGCGAACGGTCACGCGCACGACCCCGTCACCGGCCGCGACAGCCGACAGCGCCACGTGCCCGTCGAGCCGCGCCCACGAGCGCGCCACGGCGCCGGCGCCACCCGGCAGCTGCTCGTGGCCGGCGCCGGCCACGATCGCGATTGGCGTCCGGACGCCCTGCGACAATCGATCCATGGGCACCGACAGCTCACGCTCGACCGCCTCCTCCCACGACAGAAACCGCTCGCCGCCCACGGTCAGCTCGTCCACGACCTGACCATCGGGGTCGGTGACGGTCCGCGCGACCATCTGCAGAAAGCGGACGGTGAGCGAGATGCGCGTCTCGGGGACCGCGGATAGGAGCGCCTCGGCTTGGATCGCCGCCCGGTCGTCGGGATGACGCTGCGAGTGCGCCGGCGGATATACGCCGCCGAACTGAAAGCGCCGCTGGTTCTTGAGCGCCGAGCGGCGGTACGGCCACAGGATGTAGCCCTCGTACAGGACCGCATCCGCGATCGCCCGCACCGGATCGGCGCTCACCGGGTCCGGGCCTCCACGTACGCGAACACGACACCAACCGGATCGCGCGTCACGGCGCCTCCTCGCGAGCGAGCAGGGCGTCGATCGCTGCGTCCCAGCTGGTGAACGCGTGCTGGGCCTTGAATGCGCACAGCGCCTCGAAGCGGTCGCGGCTCAGGCGCAGCCAGGCGCTGCCCGGAAAGTGGGCGTCGAGCGCCTGGCGCCACACGGCCACGGGCATTCGGTAGTGCACCTCGTGGTCCCACGCGATCCGCGCGGTCTGCAGCGCGCCCAGCGGCGTGGCGTAGAAAACCGAGCCGCTGAACAGGAACTCGAGCGGCACCTCGCCGTCGTGCAGCGCGGCGAAGTAGCGCGACGCGCTGACCTCGAGGTCGTAGCTGCAGGGCACCGTGAGCGCGACCACGGTGCTCGCGTCAAATGGCGGCACCACGACCGTCAGGCGGGTCCACGGCAGCGTCCGCAGCGTCGTCGCCCACCGCTCCGGAGCCCCGAACAGCTCCAGCAGCTGCCGCTGGGCGGCGGCGTCGTAGCCACGCTGGCGGGCCGTGACCTGGAGCTGGACGTCGAGCAGCACAGACCGGATCGGCGTCCCGTCGGGCGCGTCGATCCGCAACGCGAACTCGAGCGTCGGGGCCGCGGCGTGGCGGACGCTGCTGGAGTCGACGACGCTGAAGCGCAGCCGGGGAACCTCGCCCCAGGCGGCGCTGAGCTGGTGTGCGCCTGCCGCCACCGGCGCCTACGCCGGCGACAGGTTGGGCATGCTCGGGTCGATCGGCTCGCGCGCCTTGGGATTGATCCCGGTCGAGCGCGCTGCCGTCGAGGTGCCGTCGGGGTTGTGGCCGGGCATCTTCTCGTAGCTGCCCGTGGCGTTGCCCTCGCGGATCCCGGGCACGTGGGCGGGGAGATCGGGGGTCACATCCGCTTTGCCAAACAACTTCGCCATCTCATCTCCTCTGTCGTGAACGGGCGTGATCGTCGAGGTCGCCGAAGAAGCCGTCGACCGCGAGCCACAGCTCCTTGCCGCCGGTCAACCCGCGCCAGCTCGTGCGGATCACCGCGACCAGCCGGTAGCAGTCCTCGATCGGCACGATCCATTGGCGCCGCGCCCCGCGCGCGCGGTTGACGAGCAGCGCCTCGACGTCGTCCTCGAGCGTCGCCAGCGCCGGGTTGACGCGCTCGAGCTCGTCCCACACCGGCAGCTCGAGTCGCGACTCGGTGGCGCCGATCGGGCTCGGGTAGAACGCGACCACGCGCCCGGCTGCCGAGCTGCGGTGAAAGAACGCGATCTGCACGGGGATCCGCAGCTGCTCCCAGGCTTCGTCTGACAACTGCAGGCAATCCAGCGCCAGCCGGCGCTGGGGCACGAGCCGGTAGTGGCCGGCGCCGGCGCCACGGCGATCGAACAACAGCGAGCACGGACGGCACGCGCACAGCAGCTCGCGGCTGCGCACATCGACCAGGTGGCGGTGGTCGCTCGCGATCGGCGCGCCGCACAGGTCGCAGTGCTCGCGTTGCTCGTCCGCGGCCTGCGCCTGGCGCCGCGCCAGCGCCCGCAGCCGGGGCGAGGCGAGACTCGTCGCGGTGCGCTCGGACATCTGCTAGACCGCGGTTCCCAAAGCGCCGATCATCGAGCCGCGGCCGGACAAGAACCCGAGATCGCCGGCGCCAGCTCGATCTGCAGCAGCGCCGGCGCCGGCGCGCCGGGATCGGCGATCAGCTCCTCGATCTCGGGCGCGTGCTTGTGGATCGCGTTCTCGATCGCTGACCGCAGCGTGACGGTCGAGGACGGGCAGCCGTTGCACGTTCCCTGCAGGCGCACCCGCACGGCCGCGCCCTCGATCGCGAGCAGCTCGACGTCGCCGCCGTGTGACTCGAGGTAGGGCCGCACCTCGTGCAGCGCTGCCAGCACGCGCTGCTCGAGCGCCACCGGGTGCAGCCCGTGCAGCAGCAACAGGTGCGCGACCAGCTCGTCGCCGGCCAGCGCGGCGGCGAGCCTCCCGTCGTCGACCGCGGCGATCTCGTCGACGATCCGCTCCAGACCGGCGCCGTAGAGCTCGAGCAGCGCCTGCGCGAGCTCGGTCGCCGTCTGCCGGGCGGCCGCATCGGGCAGCCGCTGTACCTCGTCCAGCAGCCGCTCGACGTCGGCGACCAGCGCGGCCGGCTCAGAACCCGTGGTGACACTCACGAGTGCACGCCGAACATCGGCTGATGGACGGTCCGTAGCGTCTTGCCGGCGCCCAGGTACATGTGCACGCCGCACGGCAGGCACGGGTCAAACGAGCGCACGGCGCGCATGATGTCGATCCCGCGGAAGCCCGCCTGGTCGTTCTCCTCGAAGATCGGCTGCCCCATGACGGCGTCCTCGTACGGTCCCGGAGTGCCGAACGAGTCGGTCGGGCTGCCGTTCCACGGCGTCGGCGGGTACGGGTGGTAGTTGGCGATCTTGCCCTCGCGGATCACGAGGTGGTGCGAGAGCACGCCGCGGACCGCCTCGTGGAAGCCACACCCGATCGCCTCCTCGGGGACGTCGAAGTCCTCGAACACCTTCGTCCGGCCGGCTCGCACCTCGGTCAACGCCTTGTCGACGAAGTGCAGCGCCATCCCTGCCGCGTAGGCGACGAAGTAGATCCGCGCGCGGTCGCGCTCGATCGCGTTTGACCACTGCGGGATCTGCCATTCGAGCGTCTGCTCGGGCGTGTTGGGCGTCTGCGGGAGGTTGATCTGGACGCTGTGCCCGGTCGCCTTGACGTGCGGCGTGTCGACCTTGCCCGCGAGCGCGGTCGCCCACAGGCGCGCGAGCGCGCCGCCGCCGGTGTCGAGCGCGAGGTGCTGGTCGGTGCGCTTGTCATACCAGCGGGGGCTCATCACCCACGAGTAGTTGCCGCCCTCGAGGTCGCGCTTCTGCGGCTTGGGGATCGTGGTCTGGTTCCACGGGTGGCGCTTGTCGACCGGGTTGCCGAGCGGGTCGGTGGCGACGAACGTCTGCTCGCCGGCCCAGTCGCCGTAGTAGGAGGAGCCGAGCAGGATCCGGATCCCGAGGTTGATGTCGACGAGGTTGGTGGTCACCAGCTTGCCGTCGCCGACCACCCCGGGAGTGACGTACATCTCGTTGCCCCAGCGGTCCATGTTGCGGTAGCTGTAGTCGACGTAGTCGGGGTTGTTGAACGCCCCCCAGCAGCCGAGCAGGACCCGCCGGCGGCCGACCTCCTCGTAGCCGGGCAGCGCCTCATAGAAGAAGTCGAACACGTCGTCGTTCATCGCCACTGCCTTCTTGATGAAGTCGAGGCAGCGCAGCAGCCGGCTGAGGTAGTCGGTGAACAGCGTCGGCGTGGCGACCGTCCCGACCCCGCCCGGGTAGATCGTGGACGGGTGCACGTGGCGCCCCTCCATCAGGCAGATCATCTCGCGCCCGATGCGGCTCATCACCAGCGCTTCCTTGTAGGTCTCGCCGGTGAACGGGTTGTACGAGCTCATGATGTCGGCGACCGTCCGGTAGCCGTGCAGGTCGGCGCCGCGCGCCGGCGTGGTCTGCGCCTTGGCCCACACGGTCGGGTTGGTCTCCTTGACCATCTGCTCGCAGAAGTCGACAAACACCAGGTTGTCCTGGAAGATGATGTGGTCGAAGATGTACTCGGCCGCCTCGCCGAGGTTGACGATCCACTCCCCGAGCGGCGGCGGCTTGACGCCGTAGGCCATCTGCTGGGCATAGCAGGAGCAGACGGCGTGGTTGTCGCCGCAGATCCCGCAGATGCGGCTGGTGATGAAGTGTGCGTCGCGCGGGTCCTTGCCCTTCATGAACACGCTGTAGCCGCGAAACAGCGAGGAGGTGCTCTTGCACGAGACCACCTCGCGGTTGCCGAAGTCGATCTTCGTGTAGATGCCGAGGTTGCCGACGATCCGCGTGATCGGGTCCCACGCCATGTCGACGAGCTGGCCCGCCTGCGGGCGCTCGCGCACTCGTGTCGCCATCTGGAGTCTCCTCTCTGAAACCTATTTGCCCCAGCGGGGCTTGTAACCGGTGGTCAGCTCAGGCCGGTTGTGCCGCCATCGGGTCTCCCGGTTCATCTCCTTGTTCGTGATCGAGCGCAGCCTGCGCATCACCGGCCCGTACGTGCCGCTGATCGCCGACGACAGGCCGCCGCCAGGCGGCGCGTCCATGAAGGGCATGAACTTGTCCGGGAAGCCGGGCATCGTGCAGCCGATGCAGATCCCGCCGACGTTCGGGCACCCGCCGATGCCCGCCATCCAGCCACGCTTGGGCACGTTGCAGTTGACCACCGGCCCCCAGCAGCC
The DNA here is from genome assembly GCA_049518835.1 of Solirubrobacteraceae bacterium. Lineage (GTDB taxonomy): Bacteria > Actinomycetota > Thermoleophilia > Solirubrobacterales > Solirubrobacteraceae > Palsa-465. The sequence continues at coordinate 4,630 of JBEKRJ010000026.1, read as the reverse complement.
GAGCTTGACCTGGCACTTGGGCGAGTTGTAGTCCTGGGCGAAGTCACCCTGCTCGTAGTAGCCGGCCCGGTCACAGCCCTCGTGCACGGTCTTGCCGAAGATCCACTGCGGGCGCAGCGCCTCGTCGAGCGGGATCGTCGGCGCGAGCCCCGCGGCCTGGTAGAGCAGCCAGGTCAGCGTCTCCATGAAGTTCTCGGGCTGCACCGGGCAGCCGGGGACGTTGACGATCGGCAGCCCGCCGGCCGAGCGAAAGTCCCAGCCGAGATAGTCGGCCAAGCCCATGCACCCGGTCGGGTTGCCCGCCATCGCGTGGATCCCGCCGTAGGTGGCGCAGGTGCCGATCGCGACCACGCCCCACGCCCGCGGCGCGAGGCGGTCCAGCCACCAGTTGAGCGTCAGCGGCTCGCCGGTCGCCTGGTCGTTGCCAAACGACGTCCAGTAACCGTCGCCGTTGATCTTCTCGTTCGGGATCGAGCCCTCGATCACGAGCACGAACGGCGCGTCGAGCTCGCCGCGCGCGGCCTGGCGAAACGGCGCCAGGAACTCCTCGCCGCCCAGCGTCGGCGACAGCACCTTGTTGTGCAGGTGCACCTTCGGCAGGCCCGGGATCGCCCCCAGCAGCACGTCCTCGATGCTCGGCTGCGCCGCGGCTGTGATCGAGACCGAGTCGCCGTCACAGCTCATGCCCTCCGATATCCACAGGATGTGGACCTCGTCAACGCCGGATGCCGTCTGTTGCGCCGCCATGGGCCGTCCCTTCGGTAGTCGTCTCCTCATCCACCTCGATCGCGTCGACCAGCAACTCCTCGCCGGCGACCACGCGGACGTCCCACTTCCCGCATTCGCCGCACGCAAACGGAAACTCGACAAGTGTCGTATCCGCACCGCAGGCCTGACAGTGCACCTGCACCGCAACATCCTCGATCACCAGCTGCGCGCCCTGCAGCGGTGTGTCTGCGGTCAGCAGCTCGAACCCGAACTCGAGCGCCGACGGGACCACCTGGCGCAGGTGGCCGATGCGCATCTCGACCCGCTGCACGCGCCGGCCGTTTGCGTGCTTGGACACGATCTCGACCACCGCCTGCGCGATCGAGAGCTCGTGCACGCTGACCTCAGCAGATCCTGGGCAGCGGGTCCCCGACCAGCTGGTCCATCACCCGCCGCCCGCCGAAGCTCGTCTGCACAAGCACCATCCCCGGCGGCTCGGCCTTGACCTCGCCGATCTGCGCGGCGTCTTCGCACCCCGGCACCGATCTGAGCGCAGCGAGCGCGCGCGGCGCCGCATCGGGCGCCACGAACGCCACCAGCTTGCCCTCGTTGGCGACGTACATCGGGTCGATCCCGAGGATCTCGGCCGCACCCGCGACCGCCGGCGCGACCGGGATCGAGCGCTCGTCGACGAGCATCGAGACCGAAGACGCGCGCGCGAGCTCGTTGAGCACCGAAGCGACGCCGCCGCGGGTCGCGTCACGCATGCAGCGCAGGTGCGGGCCGGCGGCTTGCAGTAGCGCGTCAACCGCCGGCCACAGCGAGCAGGTGTCAGACCGCACCTCGGCGTCGAGCTCGAACTCGTTGCGGGCGAGCATGATCGCGGTGCCGTGCTCGCCGATCCGACCCGACAGCAGGATCCGATCGCCGGGCGTCAGCGCCGCCGGCGACAGCGTCGCGCGCGGATCCCGCGCTCCGATCCCGGCGGTGCAGATGTACATGCCGTCGGCGTGGCCCTTCTCGACGACCTTCGTGTCGCCGGCGACGATCTGCACCTGCGCGGCGTCGGCGGCGCGGGCGATCGCGTCGACCTCGGCGCGCAGCACCTCGGCGGTCAGCCCCTCCTCGAGGATCAGCGAGACGCTCAGCGCGACCGGCCTCGCGCCCGCGACCGCGAGGTCGTTGACGGTGCCGTTGACCGCCAGCTCGCCGATTGATCCGCCGGGGAAGCGCAGCGGCTTGACGACGTAGGAGTCGGTCGTCAGCGCCAGCCCGACGCCGTCGAGCTCAAACGCGCCCGCGTCTGCGAGCTGCGACAGCGCCTCGCCGCCGAACGCAGGCACGAACAGGCCCTCGACCAGGCTCTGGGTCGCCTTGCCGCCAGCGCCGTGGGACATGTTGATCTGCTGGTCGCGAAACCGCAGGCGCTTGCCGCGCGCGGTCTCGATGATCCCGAGGATCTTCTGCTCGCGCCCTGAGATCGGCGTCGAGCTCAAACTACTTCCCGCTCGCGGGCTAAACCCGCGGTTTGCCCACTGCCGGCCATCACACCACCTCTCGCTCGCGGGCAAACCGGCCAAAGTTGTAGTACGCCGCGCACGCCCCCTCCGAGGAGACCATGCACGTGCCGATCGGGCGCTCGGGCGTGCACGCGGTGCCGAACACCTTGCACTCCCACGGCTTGATCACGCCCTTGAGCACCTCGCCGCACTGGCACGCCTTCGGGTCCGCGACGCGCACGCCCGGCACGCCGAAGCGCCGCTCGGCGTCGAGGTCGGCGTAGGCCTCGGACAGCTTCAGGCCGCTGTGCGAGATGAACCCCAGGCCGCGCCACTCGAAGTGGGGGCGCAACTCGAACACCTCGGCCATCACCTGCAGCGCCCGGCCGTTGCCCTCGTACGGGACGACGCGCGTGTACTGGTTCTCGACCTTGCTGGCGCCGGCGGCGAGCTGGCGCAGGATCATCGCGATCGCCTGCAGGATGTCGAGCGGCTCAAAGCCGGCGATCACGACCGGCTTGCCGTAGTCGGCCGGGATGAACTCGAACGGGCGCGCGCCGACGATTGTCGACACGTGGCCGGGGCCGATGAAGCCGTCGAGCCGCAGGTCGGGCGACTCCAGCAGTGCCCGCAGCGGCGGCACGATCGTGACGTGGCTGCACATGCACGAGAAGTTCGCAACGCCCTCGGCCCGCGCCCGCTTGAGCGTCAGCGCGGTCGACGGCGCGGTTGTCTCGAACCCGATCGCGAAGAAGATCACCTCGCGCTCGGGGTTCTGCTTGGCGATCCGCAGCGCGTCCAGCGGCGAGTAGACCATCCGCACGTCGGCGCCGGCGGCCTTGGCGTCGAGCAGGCTGCCTTGCGATCCCGGGACGCGCATCATGTCGCCAAAGCAGGTGAAGATCACGCCGTCGAGATGCGCGAGCGCGATCCCGTCGTCGACGCGCCCCATCGGGATCACGCACACCGGACAGCCCGGCCCGTGCACGAGCTCGACGTTCGCCGGCAGCAGGTCGTCGACGCCGTACTTATAGATCGAGTGGGTGTGCCCGCCGCACACCTCCATCAGCTTGTAGTGGCGCCCGGGCTCCACCAGCGACAGGATCTCGCCGGCGACCACGCGCCCGAGTTCGGCGTCACGGAACTCGTCGACGAACTTCATCGCGTCACCTCCGGTTGGGCGTTTGCAGCGTCGAGCGCCGCGATCGCGGTCCCCGCGTGCACGAGCAGTCGGTCACCCGGCGCGACGGACTCGACCAGCGCCGTCTCGACGCTTTGGCGCGCGCCATCCTGGCCGGCGCACAACGCCAGCCCGCGGCGCTCGTCGACGCGCAGCACCGTCATCGGGATCCCCTCGTCGGCGCAGGTGATGCAGTGGTCGAGCCCGCACCGCAGCGGCTCGCCCGTCATTCGATCACGCTCGCCTTCAGCTCCTCGAGCTCCTGCTCGTACTCGCGGCCCATCTGCTCGAGCAGCTGCCTGGTCGCAAGCGCCTCCTGCTCGTCGACGCGCGAGATCGCGAACCCGACGTGAATCAGGACCCAGTCGCCGACCGCCACGCCACCATCCTCATCGGCGAGCAGGCTGACGTTGACGTTGCGCCTGACGCCGACGACGTCGACTTTGGCGATCTGGTTGACCGGATCGATCATCTCGATCACTTGCCCCGGTATCGCCAAGCACATGTGCGCGTCTCCCTCCGCTCAAAGATCGTCCCGCTGATCGCGGTATATCAACTTACGGTAATCCTGTGAATACTCAAACGACCCGTGGAATCGGCGCTGCCGCCCCCGGGCCGGCTCGCGCGCCGCCAGCGCCGCCAGCAGCTCCGCGACGGTCAGCTGCGAGAGCGCCACCGCTCGATCGCCCGCTGACAAAGGTCCCGCGCGCGCGACGCGGTCATGCGCGCACGCGCTCGGGACAGGTGTAGACGTTGACGCGGTCGCCGCGGGCAAAGCCCGCGAGCGTGATCGCGCGGTCGCCGGCGAGCTCGATCGCCAGCGACGTCGGCGCGCCGACCCCGACCAGGATCCCGGCGCCGGCGACGGCCGCCTTCTGCACGAGCTCGAACGCCAGCCGGCCGCTCACGCACAGGATCCGCTCGCGCAACGGCAGCCGCCCGTCGAGCAGCGCGGCGCCGATCACCTTGTCCATCGCGTTGTGGCGCCCGACGTCCTCGCGCACCAGCTCGAGCTCGCCGGCCGCGGTGAACAGGCCCGTCGCGTGCAGCCCGCCGGTGCGCGCGAACCCGGGCTGGCGCAGCCGGTCGGGCAGCGCCGCCAGCAGCGCACGGTCGATCAGCGGCCCTGCCGCGGCCCGCGGCGCATGCACGGCGACCTCCTCAAGCGCGCCCTTGCCGCACACGCCGCACGACGAGCTGGTGTAGAAGCGCCGTGTGCGCGATTCGCGCAGCAGCGGCCCCT
>JBEKRJ010000025.1:0-18684 GCA_049518835.1 Solirubrobacteraceae bacterium | reverse complement strand
CATTGAGGATGTTCAGGATCTCGCCCTCGGTCGAGCCGCCGCTGGAGGGCGGCGCCATGCCGTACACGTCCAAACCGCGATAGCTCACGCGCGTCGGGGCGGAGGTCCTGACCACGTAGTGCTGTAGATCATCGATGCTCATGATCCCGGGAAGCGTGATCGAGGTCGTGCCCGGATAGAGCACCGGATGGTCGTCGGCCTGCACGACCGCCTTGCCGATCGGTCCGTCATAGAAGTACGAGGCGCCGTGCTCGGCCAACAGCTCGTACGTCCGCGCCAGGTCGGGGTTCTTGACGAGATAGCCGAGCGGCAGTGGGTCACCGGACGGGGTGAGCAGCAGGTTACGGCTCGCGGTGTAGTCGCTCAGCGTGGAGAGCCCCGACTCCGTCAGCTGCTGGAAGTCCTCGTTGACACGGAAGCCGCGTTGGGCGAGTGAGATCGCCGGTTGCAAGTCGGAGGCGAGGCTGCCGCGGCCATAGAGGGCCACCGCCTTGTCCCAGAGGGCGACCATCGACGGGACGCCGGTCGAAACCGGCTGGTCAGAAGCGAAGTCGTAGTTCAGTGGCTGGCCGGTCGTGGGATCGACGAACATCGTCGGCGTACATGCGGCGGGGCAGTTCTCGCGGCCGTCGAGGGTCACGACCTGATGCGATTTAGCCAGGTAGATCACCATGAACCCGCCTCCCCCGGGGCCGGCGACGAACGGCACGCTGACGCCCATGGCGCTGCCGGTCGCGACGGCGGCGTCGATCGCGTTTCCGCCTCGCTTGAGCACGTCGATTCCGGCCTGGCTGGCGTAGCGATCCATCGAGGCGACTGCGCCGCCGGTCCCGATCGCGATTGCCTGCGAATCCTGCTGCGCCCGTGGGGCCGCGGCGGCCGGAACAACTGCGGCGAGCATTGCCGCCACAGCGGCGGCGAGGACTGACCGGATACGAACCACGACGACCCCCTTCGACGGCACCGGACGAGTAAGCACCCGATACCCTACGGCGCCGTTCGCCAAGCTGTCAACCCGTCGACGGTCATCAAGCGAACTTCACGCGCGTGCTTGTTTGTGAGGGGTTGCTCGTCGGCAACCGCGAGGACTCAAGCATGCTCAACGGACGAGGATGACGATTGACGTTCCGGTGCGTTGGCTTGCGCACCAAGAACCTAAAGGTTGGGCGGCGCTGGTCGATCGACGAGTTGGTGGCCGGAGCAGCATCGTCGCGACGCTGGTGTGTAACGACTCGGCCTGTCCGGCGGCAAGCGGCCAGCCACCCGCCACAACTCGACAGTCGTCCAGCGGGAGGAATGATGCGCGCCATGAGGTCTGTTGTCCGGGTCGCGGGGGCCCTGGTCGCGATTTCGGTTGCCCTCGCCGCGCTCGTCGTGGCCGGCACGGGCGCTGCCGCTGCCCGCTCGCGCCCGCGGACTCCGCGCTCGAGCACGAGCAGAAGCCGGGCAGGCGGCCGATCGGGGGCACGGGTGCGGGCCAACGTGATTGCTGGTGGGCCGATGCTTCCGGGAACCAACTGTCCGGCTTTCCCGGCCGACGACGTGTGGAACACGCCGGTCACCGGTCTCCCCGTCGATTCGCATTCGGCCGAGTGGCTGGCAAACATGGCGGCCGGCTCGACCTTCCTGNNNCCTGCACCCAGACTACGGGCCCGGCGGCGGTGCCAGCCCGTACGGGATTCCGTGGCAGATCACGCCGGCACAGCCCCAGTTCGTGAAGGTGCGCTTTCAGTACGGCGACGAGAGCGATCCAGGACCGTACCCGTTCGCAGCCGATACGCCGATCGAGGGTGGTAGCAAGGCCACCGGCGATCGTCATGCCTTGATGGTTGACCCGGCCACATGCACGCTGTATGAGCTTTACGACGCCCACTATCACGCGAACGACAAGTCGACGGCGGGGTCCGGCGCGATCTGGAACCTCGCCTCGGACCAGTTGCGTCCGGCCGGTTGGACGTCGGCGGACGCCGCCGGACTGCCGATCCTGCCGGGCCTGGTCAACTACGACGAGGCGGTGTCGGGTCAGATCGACCACGCGATTCGCTTCACCGCGCAGACGACCGACACCAGCTACGTGTGGCCGGCTCGCCACGAGGCCGGGTCGGTTAGCAGCGCCGACTACCCACCGATGGGAGCCAGGTTTCGCTTGTCTGCTGCGTTCACGCTGCCTGCGTCGCAGTGCTCCACGCCTTGCCAGGCGGTGGTCCAGGCGATGAAGACGTACGGCTTGATCCTCGCCGACAACGGCAGCAACTGGTACTTCCAGGGCACGAGCGATCCGCGTTGGACCTACACGATGGTCGACCAGCTAAAGCAGATACCGGCCAGCGCGTTCCAGGCGGTCGATGAGTCATGCTTGATCGTCGACCCCAACTCCGGGCAGGCGCTCCAGCCCGGAACCGCAGCATACGATCAGGCCTGCCAGAGCTAGCAACGCCCACTGGTACGGCGCGGCGCGCGGCAGTCCCGCGCGATCCTGGGCGCGCGCCTGAAAGCGCCAGCAGCCTTCGGCCGCCGGCAATGGACGGCAGGATCGGGGGAAACTACCCTTTAGCCGTCCGGCCGGCAAGCCGACAAATGTTCTCGTGGGATCGTTTTTGATCGGTCGGCCGCGCCAGTCGACCGGCGCCGCTTTGGCTCCTCGTGACGGCCAGCGCACTGACGGCTTCGCTCAGGCTCGGCCGTCCGCCGGCACGATGTCGATGCCGGTCGCTGCCCGGCTCCGTCGTGGCTCGGTCGCGTGTGCTGCGATCACCGCGGCCGTTTCGGTAGCGACGATGCTCGGCTGGGAGCTGCATTACGACCTCCTGAAGCGGCTGGTGGCAGGTCTGCCGGGGATGATGTTCAACTCGGCGCTCGCGCTCTTGCTCGCGAGCTTGTCGTGTCTCGCGTACGCATGCTGCAGGCCGAGGTCTTGGCTGCGACGTGTGGGAGCGGCGTGCGCGACGCTCGTGGTGCTGGTGGGCGCCGGGACGCTTACGGAGTACGCGTTGGGCGCCAGGCTTGGGATCGACCAACTGCTCTTCCACGAGCATTACGGTTCATATCCGGGGCGCCCGGCGGTCAACAACGCTGTTGCATTGGTGGCGCTGGGAGGAGCACTGCTGTGCTCGGAGATGCGCGTTCGTGGCTGGTGGGTGGGCAATGCGATGGCATGGCTGGCGGCGACGATCGGGCTCGTTGCGCTGCTCGGCTACGCCACTGGCGCCGCCTCACTGGTCGAGACGGGGGCGCACGAACAGCTGTCGGTGAACTCGGGGTCGTTACTGAGCATCGTGCTTGCCGTTGGGGTGCTGCTCGCCGGGCCTGACCGGGGTGAGGTCGCGGCGCTGGCCAGCGACAGCTCGCGCGGAATCGTGTTGCGGCGCCTGCTGCCGGCAGCGATCGTGATCCCGCTCGTACTCGGGACCTTGACGCTGGTCGCCCGGCGACTGGGACTGATCACGGCAGACGTCCAGGAGTGGATCTTTGCGACTGCCGTTACGGCCGCCTCTGTTGTGGTCGCGGGGCGAGTCGCGTCGGCGGCCGAAAGGGTCGAGCGCGAGCGGCTGGAGGTCGAGCAGTCCGGCAAGATCCTCGCAGCCTTGGTGAAGTCTAGCCCGAGCGCGATCATCGCGCTGACGCCGAGCGGGACGATCGTCGACTGGAACGCCGCTGCCGAGAAGTTGTACGGATACACGGCTGTGCAGGCCGTCGGACGGTCGATCACGATCCTCAACGTACCCGAGCACGATGGCTTCAAGCGACATCTAGACGACGCCGGCGCCGGCCACGCGTCGCAGCTCGAGACGCAGCATATGAGCCGCGATGGCAGCCGGCTCGAGGTCGAGATGACGCTGTCGCCGATTCGCGATGGCGCGGGCGTCGTGATCGGTGCCGCGTGTGCGGCGCAAGACGTAACCGAGCGAAAACAGGCCGAGCGTGAGCTGGCCCGGCTTGCGCTCGCGGCGCAGTACGGCGCTGACGCGATCATCTCTGTCGACCTCGGAGGGTACGTGCGCCACTGGAACCAGGGCGCGGAGCGGTTGTACGGCTGGAGCGCCAGCGACGCGATCGGCCGGGCGCTCGATCAGCTGACCGGTAGCATCGAACAACTCCACGACGCTCTGCGAGCCGGCGACGCTTCCCATCAAAGTGAGGTGACGCGCCGCTGCAAGGATGGCTCGATCGTCGACGTGCTCACCAGCAGCTGTCCGTGGCAGGTCGACGGAAGCGTGATCGGTACGACGATCGTCGCGATCGACATCAGCGAACGCAAGCGCGCCGAGCGCGAGCTCGCGCGCCTCGCCGACGCAGCCGAGCATGGCGCCGACGCGGTGATTTCGGTCGATCTCGACGGATCTGTTCGCCACTGGAACCGTGGCGCCGAACAGGTGTATGGGTTCACCGCGCAGGAGGCCGTGGGCACAGACCTTCGCGAGCTGACGATGGTCACCGATGAGCTCGACGAGGACATCGCAAGGGTCATCGCCGGCGAGTCCGGCTACCAGTACGAGGCCCAGTGTCGGTGCAAGGACGGCTCGCTGGTGGACGTGCTGACGACGGTCACGCCGTGGCGAGCCGATGGGCAGCTGATCGGTCTCACGGCCGTAACGATCGACATCACGGACCGCAAGCGCGCCGAGCAGGCCTCCGGCCGTCTGGCGGCGATCGTCGAGTCGTCGGACGATGCCATCATCGGCAAGACGCTCGACGGCGAGGTCATAAGTTGGAATGCCGCCGCCGAGCGGATCTATGGCTACACGGCGGCCGAAGCGATTGGCCGCCACATCTCAATCGTGGTGCCGTCTGGGCAGCCAGACGAGGAGAGGCTGTTGCAGCGCGACGTTGCGGCCGGCGGGCGCATCACCCACTGCGAGACGCTGAGGCGCCGAAAGGACGGCGCCTTGATCGACGTCTCGCTGACAGTGTCGCCGATCAAGGATCGCAGTGCCCGCGTGATCGGCGCCTCGAGCGTCGCCCGCGACATAACCGACCACAAGCAGGCCGAGCGCGCCCGCGAGCAGGCGCTGGCTGATCTGGAGGAGGCCCAGCGGATCGCGCATGTGGGGTCGTGGTCATGGGACGCGATCACAGATCAGCTGAGCTGGTCAGCGCAGACATATGCGATCTATGGCCGTGACCGGACACTTGCTCCGCCAAGCGGCAACGACGCACTCAAATATGTCCACCCCGTCGACCGCGCGCGGATCGCCTGCGGTCTTGCGAGCGCGTATGCCGGCGAGGCCGCATTCGAGCATGACTACCAGATCATTGCCGGCGACGGAGCGCGCCGCACGGTGCATATCCTCGGGCATGCGGATCCTGCGCGTCCCGGCTGCTACATGGGTACCGTGCAGGATGTCACCGAACAGCGTCGCGCCGAGGCCGAGCTACGTCGAAGCGAGGCTCGCCAGCGCACGATCCTCGAAGCGGCTCCTGTCGGGATCGCGCTCGCCGACGCGACCTCGCCGTTTACGCTCCTGCAGGCCAACAGCGCGCTTTCGGAGATGCTCGGCATCGAAGCGGCGCAGCTAACCGGACGTGGGGCGTTGACGCTTGTCGATCAGCGTCATCGTGCAGCTGCACAGGAGCAACTGCAGCGGCTTCTCGTCGGCGAGGAGCGGTACGTGTCGACCGAGGTCGAGATCATGGCCAAACGCTCAGAGGCGCTATGGGTCAACGTGATCGGCGCCGTCGTCGCCGGGGCGGACGGACGGCCGGAGCACCTCGTGCTGCAACTGCAGGACATCACCGAGCGCCGGCGCTTTGAGAACGAGCTGCGCTTCTACGCCGAGCGCGATCCGCTCACCGGATTGCTCAACCGCCGTCGGTTTGAGGAGGAGCTCGATCGCGCGGTGGCCGCCAACGACCGCTACAGCACCCCCGCGACGCTGCTGGTGTGTGATCTCGACAACCTCAAGCTGGTCAACGACACCCTCGGCCACAAGGCAGGTGACGAGCTGATCAAGAGCGTCGCCCGCGGGCTGTCGCACGCTCTTCGCCGCAACGACGTGCTCGCCCGGATGGGGGGCGACGAATTCGCCGTCATGATGCCGCACACTGGCCTTCAGAAGGCGAAGGCGACCGCCGAACGGCTCCGTGCTGCCGCGCTAAATCTCAATCTGATCGTGAGCGGTCACAAGCTGCACACGACGCTCAGCATCGGCGTCGCGCCGATTGGTGACGGTCTCAGCGCCGAAGACTCCCTGGTCGCGGCCGATCTCGCCATGTACGAGGCCAAGCGCACCGGGCGAAACCGCGTCGCGACCTCGCGCCACGCCTTCACCGATGAGGCGATGACCAAGCACCTGGGCTGGCTGGGGCGGCTTCGTGAGGCATTGGCCGAGGACCGCTTCGAGTTGCACGCCCAGCCGATCGCCGACCTCAAGACTGGTCGATCGCATCACTTCGAGCTGCTGCTGCGGATGCGGGAGCCCGATGGCGAGCTACTGTTGCCGGCCGCGTTCATTCCAACCGCGGAGCGCTTCGGGGTGATTGCCGACATCGATCGTTGGGTCGTGCGCAATGCGATCCGGCTGCTCGCCGAGGACCGACACTCGGACGTCGTCTACGCTGTCAACCTGTCCGGCGTGTCAGTTGGCGACCCCGAACTGCTGTGCCTGATCGACCGCGAGATCACCGGCCGCGCGGTGGACCCAGCCCGGCTGATGTTCGAGTTCACAGAAACTGCGGCAATCGCTGATCTCGGCGCATCTCGCGAGTTCACCCAAGGTCTCGCACGGATTGGTTGCGCCTCGGCGCTGGATGACTTCGGCTCGGGGTTCGGCTCGTTCTCCTACCTCAAGCACCTACCGGTCGACTATCTGAAGATCGACGGCGACTTCATTCGCGACCTGCCGGGCAGCAGCGAGGACCGGATCCTCGTGAAGGCAATTGTCGACGTCGCGCGCGGTCTGCACAAGCAAACGATCGCGCAGTTCGTCAGCTCGCAGTCCGCACTCGAGCTGCTTCGTGACTACGGTGTCGACTACGCGCAGGGGTTTCACCTCGGCGGCCCCGAGCCGTTGCTGACGGCGATCCAGCAGGCGCGCGTGGCCTGAGCTAGTGGCACACTAGTTACTAGTCCCGCGGCGGGCGCAAGGAGTGCGTGCGGCGCTTGGCTGCAAGCAGCGCCTGGTCGGCGCGTTCCAGCAGCGTGTCGGGAAGATCGCCTGGGCGCCAGGTCGCCGCTCCGAACGTAGCGGCCACCGGCATGGTTGCGCTGCCGGCGGTCGGCGGTCTGATCCGCGCCACGGCAGCCGTCATCCGAGCGCCGGCTTGGACCGCCTCGTGCTCCCGTGCGGATGGGAGCAGGACGAGAAACTCGTCGCCGCCGTAGCGAGCTGCGACATCGTACGCGCGCAGCTGCCCGCGCAGGCTTGCCCCCGCCTCGCGCAGCACGCGGTCGCCTTCGAGATGCCCAAACGTGTCATTGATCTGCTTGAGGTTGTCGATATCGAGCATCAGGCAGGAGACCGGTGAGCCCGCGCGCTGTGAGCGTGCGAGCTCCTCGCGCAACCGCACGAGTGCGGCGCGGCGGTTCAGACACCCGGTCAGCTCGTCGGTAGCCGCTTGGAGTTCGGCATCGTGCAGGTCGGCTAGAAGCGCAGCGACGTCGACCACGGCCGCCGCGGCCACGGCATCATCGTCTCCGAGTCGGTGTGGCTCACGAGCAAGCACGACAACCGTTTCGTGGGCCCGGATGGGCGAGCGCAGCTGCAGCGCCGGGGTGCAACCGTGATCGTCGGCGGACCGTTCTGCAGGCGTGCCAAGAGCGTCGATCGCCCGGTCCTCGGGGAGTACGACGATCCTCGCCCGCTCGAGGTCCAGCACGCTCCGTAGCTCGCGCTCGAGCGCGTCTCGGACGCGATCGACGGCACCCCGTTCGGCGCCGAGCGCGACCAACCGCCGGATACCAGTCACGGCGCGCTCGTACATCCCCGTACTTCGGTCGGCTTCCATTCCGCTAGCTTCAGAATAACGCAAAAAAGACATCGCTTTGTGAGCGTCTCGTTGCCTCGCTGCCGGCCCTGCGGCCGCGACGCTGCGGCGGCAATGCTCGCCCTCCGCTGGACGCGGGACGGATAGGCTTCGCGTCGATGGCTAGACCACAGGAGTGCAGATGCGGTCAGACGGGCCCCAAGGCGTTCTGACGCCGCTGACCGAGGCGGCGATCTTCCTCGTCCTGACGGTGGATCAGGGCGCCGAGTCCGAGGTCCGCGCGGTGCTGGCCGACGTCGGCGGACTGCGGCGCTCGGTTGGGTTCCGTATTCCCGAAGGTGATCTGAGCTGCGTTGCCGGTATCGGCGCCGGCCTCTGGGACCGCTTGTTTGGCGGGCCGCGCCCCGCCGGGCTGCAGCCGTTTCCGGGGTTTGCAGGACCGCGGCATGTGGCCGTCGCCACGCCCGGCGACATCCTGTTTCACATCCGCGCTCATCGCCTCGACATGTGCTTCGAGTTGGCGGGGCGGTTGATGGATCGCCTCGGCGCCGTTGCCCAAGCGGTCGACGAGGTGCACGGGTTCCGGTCGTTCGACTCGCGCGATCTGCTGGGCTTCGTGGATGGAACCGAGAACCCGGAGGGCGCTGACGCTGTTGCGGCGACTGTGATCGGTGACGAGGATCCGGCGTTCGCGGGCGGCAGCTATGTCGTCGTTCAGAAGTACCTGCATGACCTCGAGGCTTGGGACAAGCTGCAGGTAGAGGCACAGGAGCACGCAATCGGCCGCACGAAGCTGGGGGATATCGAGTTGCCCGACGACGTCATGCCAAGCAACTCACATGTGGCGCTCAACACGATCGTCGACGAGGCCGGCAACCAGCGCCAGATCGTCCGCTTCAACATGCCGTTTGGTCGGGTCGGGGCGCACGAGTTTGGGACTTACTTCATCGGCTATACGCGTAGCTGGGAAGTGATCGAGCAGATGCTTAGCAATATGTTCATCGGCCACCCCACCGGCAATTACGACCGAATTCTCGACTTTTCGCGCGCCGTGACCGGCAATCTGTTCTTCGTGCCGACCGCCTCGTTCCTCGAGGATCCCGAGCCGCCGGCTTCGGGACAAAGGTCGGCCCCCGCGACTCAGTCTCATCACGGCTCGCTCGGCATCGGGAGCCTGAGACAGACGAGATGAACGTGCTTGCGGGCTGTTTCGATGCCGACGCCGATGCCGCGGCGCGGCGGAGCGCTCAGCTCAAGCGGTAGCGGCGGCACGCTGAGTCGTGCGCGGGTCCCTCGTGGCCGGGCGCATGTAGGCGAGCACGAACATCGCCGCGCCCGCGCTGCACGCAGCGCCCGCCAGCCAGCGACCCACACGCCGCTGCTTGCGTGACGCGAGGATTGGCGTCGCGACGAGGATCGCGGCGAGGTACGGGACGTTGCCGATCCACGGGCGCGCGACGAAGAACGCCGCCAGCCAGCAGGCAATGCCGACGCAAATCCCAAGATAGTCGGGGACGGCGGCGGTCGGTGCCGACTGCTTTTGCCACAGCGGCCACGAAGATCGCCGCGTGTGGTTGACCACGGCCGCCGGCACACTGTCGGCATAGACGATCGAAAACGAATCCCGGTCGCGCAGCGTGACTCGGTGCTGGCTCACGAACGTCACCAGCTGCTCACGGCCATTCGCAAGCTCGATCGCCACCTCGAACTGGTACGACCGATCCGCGACAGGACGCCACCGGCAACTGCGGCAGACGACGCCGACCAGCGCGACGAGCTTCTGTGCGCACTCCCGGCAGGTGAACCCGACCAGGTCCCCAACAGGACTAGCAAGCCGCTGCTGGTTGCCGCAGTGAGGGCAGGCCAGCGAAAGCTGATCGGCATCCTCGGCCCACCCGGTGGACTGGCTGCGCCCCGCCTTGTCGGCCTTCATTTGCGCTTCGCGCGCGCGGTCATAGGCAGCTCGGCGGGCGGGGTCAGTGAGCGTATCGCGCGCTACGTTGACGCGCTTCATCATCTCCTCAGCATGCGCTTGCTGCCAGCCGGGGGCGCCGCACCAACGATCCGAGTGCCATGCTCGCGCCGCGGCGCGAAAGGCGGCGCGGATGTCATCAGCGCCGGCGCCGGGAGCGACGCCGAGCAGGCTGTAATACTCGATCGGTTGGGCCACAGTTCATCCTTGAGGTGTGGGCTTCGCCCGCTCCGTGCGGGCGGCTTGCATCAAACGGGAGCACGATCCGTAGCTGCCGTTCTCGGCTGGTCCTGCGTGAACGACGACGACGTAAACGTCTGAGCGACTCATCGGCAAGCTGAGAGGCAATGCATTAGCCCGCTCCGGCCGCCTCGACGATCGGCCTGGACGCGCTTACCGAGCGCGCCCAGGTGTCGCCGGCCGGGCGCCGGCGTCCGCCCTGTGAGCACGAGGTGAAGCGCCAATTCGGTGATCGTCCCCGCACGCGGCGGGCGATCGGCGGGTGACACGCGCCGCACGCTTTTGTTGCAGATTTTCTACAGTCATGCCACCAATGCGTCTTGTTTCGTTACCTGACGAGGCGGATGCTGTGCGCCATGAACACTGCTAAATCGATCCGCGGCAAGGCTCGCCAGGGTGACGCTCCTGACTGGAGTCCACTCGAGAACCTTCTCGACACTGAGCTCTGTGCCCAGTTCATGTGGATGTTCGACGTGAAGCTCGAGGACGGGACCCTGCTTAACGCGTACAAGCACATCTGGACGCGCCGCTACTTCCACTTGAGTGATGACGGCCGAACTTTCTACTACGCCGGCGAGCGCGGGTACCACGAAGTCGATCCATACACGGCGATCGTGGAGGTGTTCGAGACCTGGGAGTGTGCGGATCCGACCGACTCCGAGCGCCTTGCGTTGGAGACGGCCTTGCGCGTGGCGCGTGGTCACCCGCTCTGAACCGGTTGCCGGCTGTCGGTGCAGTGGCTCACGCCCGGGGGACGCCCTGGGAAATCCAGGTCATCGCCCGGTCGCTCGGAAGGGAGGGACGATGGACCCAGACAGCCTCAAGAGCTGGCGGACGATCCGCAGGCAGTTGCCGGTGAACGAGAACCAGGTGCCAACAAACGGAGCAGGATCACGCTTGGCGGTGAACATCACGATGCCACGAGGCGACCTTGACCGATCCAGCCGCTGTCGAGATCGACGAGCAACTCGTCCAGCACTGCCTCCTCGTGCACGCCGGTACTCGGCTTGCCATCTCGCCACAGCCGCGCACGGGGTCGCTTGAGCACGCGCGCAGTGATCGCGGCGCCGGCGTGGTCGCCGTCGGCGTGCACCAGGATCTCCATGTTTGCCGACTCGGCGGCGTCGAGAATCGCGGTCACTGCGGCGTTGGGCGAGCCGGCGGTGCACAGTAGCGGTGGGCATCGAGGTCCGAGTTCGTTGCACGCGGCGGCAACGATCGATGGGTTCTCGCACACGAACAACCGCTCACCGGCAAGGTGCGGCGGCTCGGTCCGCAGCTCGGCGAGCGTCAGCACGATCGGACGGCCGGCGCGTGCCGCAGCCCGCAGCCGACCGGCGAGGTAGCCGCGTGCGACGCGGTGAGGCCGCAGCCCGAGCGTCAGCACCGTGCAGGAAAGCTCGTCGCAGCTCACCCCAACCCGGGCCCACAGCGCTCGCCACGCGTCGGCCGACATCGGCTCGCGCGGCCGTGCGCCCTCGAGCGCGAACAGCGCCGCCGCGACGAGGCGGCCGAGAGGCCGGCTGCGATCCAGGGCGTGCGCGTCGCCACCCGCTCGCGCTGCTGCCAGCGCTGCCAGCGGCTGCCCGTCCGCGGGCAGTGCCGTGAGCACGTCGAGTGCCTGCAGCACGACGGCGGCCCGCTCATGCGTCGTCGCGCCGAATCGACGGCGCGCATGTTCGAGCCAGGGGGCGAGCTCGGCTCGCTGCGCCTGAGGATGGGCCAGGACCCGCGCCCAAGCGGCTTGGCGGGCAGCGGCAGCTGCATCGCGCGCAGCGCGACGGTTGCCAAGCGGCCCGTCCACCGCGATCAGCGCCTGCTCGAGCGACACGCCGAAGCAAGCATCGCGCAACCGCGCATCGAGCCGGCTGAGCTTTACCTGCGCGTCGCCTCCGGGGGCGAACGCGCGCTGAGGCGCGAGCAGCCCGTTCAACGCGTGCGTCTCGTCGGGCGAGAGCGCTGTCAGGACGAGCTTGCCGTATGGCCCGCTGTTACGCTCGAAGCGCTCGCGCGCGGCAAATAGCAGCCGGCGCAACGTGGGCCGCGAAAGGTACGTGAGCGTCTCAGGGCTCACGTCCGGATCCGGCCGTCCGCGTTGTCGGGGGCATGCGACTCAATCGGTGGATCCACCCGCGCTGCACGTTCTGCATCCAAGTCGCTCGCGAGTCGCGACGAGTGGGTCGGCGCCGCCGCAAGCCGGGCAGCGGACGGCGGCGAACTCGGCGACGGAGGGGATCCAGGTGAGCTCGAAGCGGAACGCCCGTTGGCCACGCCGTACGTCGATGGCTAGCACGTACGCGGGCACGTAGACGAGATGGAGGCGGAACGGCCGGATCTCGTGCCGCGGCCGGTATTCCTCCTGAATCTCGCGGCGGCGCCGGTCCCGCTCGGCCCGCGTGGCGTCGGCTTGGCCGTCGAGCAGATTGCCGCGGTCGCCGGCGGCGGTGGCGCGGCGTCGAGCGATCGAGTCAAGCGTCGTCTGGTAATACGCCTCGGCTCTTGCCAGTTCGGCGTCCAACGCCCGAGCCGCCGTGCGCGCCAACGACGTCTCTCGTGCCTGGGCCCGACGATCGAGCTGGTCGTGCGCGGACTTGGTCGAGCTCTGCAGCGACGCGCTGAGCTTGCGGCCGGGGCCGTCGGGCCGCTGCAGGTGCGCTCGATCGCGGATCGCTGTCACCAGCCGCGTGCTTGGCTGCAGCCCGGTACGCGCGTCGACCCACACCTCCTCCTGCTCCTGGAACCGGAGCGTCAGCGAGGCCGCGTAGGAGACCATCGCCCCGACCCGCAGCAGTGGCAGGTATGCCGCAATCGGCTCGCCGGTCGCGTCGATGCGGCCGTGGTCGACCGGTCCCTGCTCGCGCGCGCGGGCCTCGAGCGTCGAGCGGCTCGGCGGGCGCGATCCCGGCCACGGCAGATAGCCGCTGCCGGTGTCGCCCTCGGCCAGCACCGCGTCGGCTGCGCGCTCGACGACCGGGTGCCCGGCAATCATCAGCACCGCGTCGTCTTCCCGGGCGATGTCGGGATGCGAGGTGACGGTCACTTCCTCGGGCAGCTCGCTCTGCTGGCGCAGCGCGGTTGGCAGCAGCACGAGCGCGTGATCGTCGTGGTGTTCGACCAGTGCGCCCTCGCGCTCGGCGTAGCAGAGCCAGAAGCTCAGCGCCGGTTCATCACGCACGGCGGCCATCGCAGCGTTACCCGACCGCGACCAGCTCGTCGATCCGCTTGCGCGTCGATAGATATCCGACCCGCGCGCGGGCAAGGTCGTCGCCGATCCCCTCGATCCGGGCTGCGAACTCGTCGTCGTCACGACTGGCGACATGCTGCTCGAACACGAGCGACTCGAAGTCGAGATCATCAGCGACCCGTCCAAGGATCATGTCGAGCTCGCCGACCACGAGCTCGAACAGGTTGATCTTGGCTTGCAGCACCTCGAGCAGGCGATCCTCGATCGTGGCGCGTGAAACGAGGTTCGTGAGCTGGACGTCGTGCACTTGTCCGATGCGATGGATGCGTCCGAGGCGCTGCTCGATCTGCATCGGGTTCCACGGCAGGTCGAAGTTGATCATCGAGTGGCAGAACTGGAGGTTGCGCCCCTCGCCCGCCGCCTCGGTGCTCAGCAGCACCGGTGTCGCGTCCGCGAAGCGAGCGACGGCGCCATCCTTCTCATGACGGCTCAGGCTCCCGTGGTAGATCGCAACGTCGAAGCCGTGATCGTCAAGGAGGGCGCCAAGCGCCTGCAACGTGCGGCGAAATGCCGTGAACACGATCACTTTCTCGCCACGCTCGTGATGGCGTCGCAGCAGCTCGAGCAACGCCCCTGCCTTCGCGGTGCCCGACACTCCAGCCGCCTGGTCGGCGAGATCCTGCCACCCGAGCTTGGCGAGGCTGTCGACGCACGCCCACGGGCTTGACCCGGCCAGCTGCTGGATGCTGCGCAGGGCGAGGATCCGCGCGGTGGTCGCTTCACGCGCCTGTTCTCGCACCCGCCGGGAGATCGCTCGATACAGCTGCGCCTCCGTCTCGGATGGAGCGACGCGGATCGTTTCCGCGAGCCGCTTGGGCAGCATCACGGTGATCTCGCTGCGGCGGTGGCGGACCATCAGTTCGCGCAGGGCGAGTTGCAGAGACGCAACGTTGCGGACCTCGGCGCCGCTGCTGGCGCCGTGCCGAGCGCGGAAATCAGCCGCGCTGCCGAGCAGTCCAGGTCGCACGAGGCTGACCAACTGGAAGAGATCCGACAGACGGTTTTCGATCGGAGTTGCGGTCAACAGCAGCATGTAACGCGCACGCAGCGAGCGCCCCAGCCGCGCGGACGCACTGCGTGCGTTCTTGAGCCTGTGCGCTTCGTCGACGATCACCAGCTCCCAGGTGGTCGCGGTGAGCGCGGCGGACAGCCGTTCGCGGCGGGCGGCGGCAAGCGACGCGACCACGATCGGGGCGTTGGCTTCGGGTGCCGGCGCCTGGAAGCGCCGGTCTGCGACCGTGCACGGGAGCGCGAACTTACGCTCCAACTCCTCGCACCATTGCCCGACCAGGCCGGCGGGCGTCAGCACGAGCACGCGATTCGCGAGCCCGCGGAGGCGCAGCTCGCTGAGCACGAGGCCCGCCTCGATCGTCTTTCCGAGCCCGACCTCGTCGGCGAGGATCGCCCGGCCTTGCATGTGGCGAAGCACCCGCGTAGCAGCCTCGAGCTGATAGGCAAACGGCTCGAACCGCAACCGGGGGCCGCAGATGAACTCCTCGAATCCCGGTCGTGCCCATACCTCGAGCGCCCGGTCCACGAGCGCCGAGCGCCGATCGAGGATCGGAGCGCCCTCCTGCAGCCGCTCGAGCAACAGCACATAGCCAGCCAACGGCGATCCGGCTGCAGGCTCGTCGGCGGCCGAGGGCGGTTGATGACCTGTGGGCCGAGCGTGTGCGCGATTCCCGGTTGGCGCAAGGGCGTGGGTGGCGAAGAGTGACGTCACGGTGCAACGGCGATGTTGACAGCCGGGGCGGACGGCAAGGCGCCGGTGGGGTGGCGGGCCGCGATGTGATCGATCGCGCGCGGACGGCGGGCGCGAGGTCGTAGCGACTGGGCGACGCAGCCGGGACGCATGACGCCAGTACATCATGTATTCAGCGATCGCGACACGCTGCCGGCGCGGTTCTGCGCGCAGCGGCCCGATCGGCCGGCACAGCGTTAGGGCCAGCTCCCGGGCTGCGCGGGTGTCACACTTTGGTCCTCTGCGAGCCACAGCGTGGCAGCCGAGGCCGGCGAAACACGTTACGTGACGCTTTTCCAGGTCCGGGGCCCCGCCGATCTCCCGGGCGGGATATATCGGACCGAGTCCACCGAGGTTGTGACGCGATGAAGATCAAGACCTTCGGCGCCGTCGACGAGCGGAGCCTGAAGCAGCTGCAGCGGTGCATGCAGGCCGGCGACGCCGAGCTTGGCGTGCTGTGCGCCGACCATCACCCCGGCTACAGCCAGCCGATCGGCGGCGCGGTCGCGTACGAGGGCTACGTCTCGCCGTCGGGCGTTGGGTACGACATCGGCTGCGGCAACAAGGCCGTCTGCACGGCGCTGAGGCGCGATGATCTCGACGCGCTCGGCGGCGTCGGGTCGATCATGCACGAGATCACCAGGCGGATCTCGTTCGGGGTCGGCGTGCCGGCGCGCGAGCGCGTCGACCACCCCGTGCTCGACAGGATCCGCAACGCCGAGTTCGCGCCGCAGCGCAAGCTCGCCGGCCTCGCCGAGTCGCAGCTCGGCACGGTTGGGTCGGGTAACCACTACGTGAACCTGATGGCAGACGAGCAGGGTCGCGTGTGGGTCGGCGTGCACTTCGGCTCGCGCGGATTCGGCCACAAGACCGCGTCGGGCTTCCTCGCGCTCGCACAGGGCCTCGCGTTCGACGCGCATGCCGCCGAGGGCGAGATGGACTCGCCGCCGGTCCTGCTCGAGGCCGGCAGCGAGCTCGGCGACGCGTACATCGCGGCGATGTCGCTCGCCGGCGAGTACGCCTACGCGGGGCGCGACGTGGTCGTCGGCAAGGTGCTCGAGATCCTGTCCGCCGAGCCGCTGCACGAGGTGCACAACCACCACAACTTCGCCTGGCGCGAGGAGCACCTGGGGCGCAGCTACTGGGTGATCCGCAAGGGTTGCACGCCGGCCCGGCCGGGCCAGGAGGGGTTTGTCGGCGGCTCGATGGGGGACGACTCGGTGATCCTCGAGGGGGTCGCGTCCAACGAGGCGCAGGACTCGCTGTTCTCGACCGTGCACGGCGCCGGCCGGGTGATGAGCCGCAGCCAGGCCGCCGGCCGCGTCCGCCGGCGCAAGCGGTGGGCGTGCAACCACCGCGACTGCGAGCGGATGTTCGACCTCGATGTCCTCGGGGCAGACGCCGCGCCGCCGCGCGGCGTGTGCCCCGACCACCCCGACGCGCGCCTGACGAAGGTGTGGGTGTCACGGCAGCTCAAGCCCGGCAAGGTCGACTGGCCGGCGGTACAGGCGCGCCTGCGCGAGCAGGGGATCGTGCTCGTCGGCGGCGGCGCCGACGAGGCGCCGGAGGTCTACAAGCGCCTTCCCGAGGTGCTCGACGCGCACGGCGGCTCGATCCGCGTCAAGCACACGCTGTCACCGCTCGGCGTCGCGATGGCGGGCGGCGACGTGTACGACCCCTACAAGGACTGATTCGCGTGGGGGCGAACTCTGGCGATCCGGCGCCGTCGTGCGGGAACGTTGGCGCCTCGCGGCACGGAATCGGCGTACCAGGACGCCAAAGTTCGCCGCCCGGCCGCCGCACGCGCCAAAGTTCGCCATCGTCGAACCGGTTTCCCACCCCTGGAGTTGGGAGGTTAGTACGCGGGTGGGGCCTCGCTGCGCTCGGCGTCCCTGGGGCCGTGCGACCCCATCCGGACGGGGCCGCAAGGCGTCGTCTCTGTCGCGATCTGCGGCCGTGCTGAGGGCCTGCCTGCGCCTCGGCGCGCGGAGCAAGTCGCCACAGCTCGCCGAGGCTGCGCAAACGTTACGTACGAGCGTTTCCGATCCCGATCACGTAACGAAAATAAACGAAATGGCTCACCGCAGGCCACAACGTGACGCACGGCGAGCCCGTCGGTCGCGGACGTGACGTTTGTCCGCCAACCAACCGATCGAATCGATCTTCTGGACCTTGAAGGAGGTCCTCGCGCTCGGGCGCCGCGGCGCCGATTGCAGTGAGGTGCCGGCCACGCGATGGAGCTCGCCTGCAGCTGCTGGCAGTCGCCGCGTTGAGGGCCCCCGGTTCAGGCCAGCGACCGCTCGAGCGCGCCGACGACCTCGGGGTCGAACTGGCTGCCGGCGCAGCGGCGCAGCTCGGCAAGCGCCGTCTGAGTCGGCATCGCCGGGCGGTAGGCGCGGTCGGTGGTCATCGCGCTGAACGCGTCGCACACGGCGACGATCCGCGATTCGATCGGGATCTGGTCGCCGGCGATGCCGTCGGGATAGCCCTGACCGTCGTAATGCTCGTGCGTCCAGCGTACGAACTGGCCGACGCTCGCCAGTGCGCCGCCGACCTGCGCGAGCATCTCCTCGCCGTCGATCGTGTGCCGGCGGACGATCTCGAGCTCGGCTTGCTCGAGCCCGCCCGGCTTGTTGATGATCTCCTTCGGCACGCGGATCTTGCCGACGTCGTGCAGCAGCGCGGCGAACTCGAGGCAGGGACGGCGGGCCGAGCCTAGACCGAGGTCGTCGGCGATCGCCAGTGACAGCTCGACGACCTCGCGACTGTGCACGCCCGTGTAGTGGTCGTCGGCCTCGACGACCGTCCCGAGCAGCAGCGCCATGCCCCGATAGGCGCCGCTGAGCTCGAGCACGCTGTCGAGGCGCTGCCGGCGCTCGCGCGCGAACAGCCACAGCAGCCCGACCAGCGGCAGCGACAGGAGCACCACGGCGGGTCGCCGGACCGTGGCGTCCGCGATCAGCAGCCCGACACACGACAGGCAGGCGTCGGTCAAGTACAGCCACAGCATCGGCAGCTGCTCGGCGGGACGGATCCGCTCCGCAAACCACGTTCGCGCGAGGCCGGCGCCGGCGTCGAAGCAGGTCTGGGCCAGCAGCGCCACCACCAGCACGGGCCAGTGCGCCCACGGCACTGCACGGTCGTCGCCGGAGATCACGAGCACCAGCGCCGGGCCCAGCGAGTAGAAGCTGTCGCCGACGCGGGCCAGCAGGCGCGTCAGGCTGGGACGCTCGCGCACGGTGCGCGGCAGCTGGTCGGCGAGCGAGCAGGCGGCGACGATCAGCGGCACCAGCTGGGTCGGCAGCAGGAATAGCATCGGCACGAACACGAGCTGCGTCGGCGCGGTCCAGGCGCTGCCGACCGTGAACCGCACCTGCTGCGCAGCGAGATACGCGACGACGACGACCACGAGACGCGACGCCGACAGTGAGCGCGGCGCGCTCCCGAGCGCCGCCAGCGCCACCGCGCCGGCAATGAACAGCCCCGCGCCGATCGCCTCGGTGCTCACCAGCCGGCGTCCCCAGGCACGGTGGCGGCGGCGGCCCCAGTTCAGCAGCGTCTCAG
>JBEKRJ010000024.1:0-17168 GCA_049518835.1 Solirubrobacteraceae bacterium | reverse complement strand
CGCCAGCGTCCGACGAGGTCGCGGACCAGATGCGCCGATTCCTCGCTGATCAGCAGGTGCAGCTCGTCGCCGGCGCGCAGGCGGGTCGACCCGCGCGGCGGGATCGCCCGCTGGTCGCGCACGATCACGCTGACGAGCGCGTCGCGCGGCAGCCCGAGGTCTCGCACGGGGCGCCCGGCGACGGCGTCCGACGGCGCGATCGTGTATTCGAGCACCTCGGCCCCCAGCTGCCGGATCGTGCCGGCCTCCGACAGCGGACGCGGCAGCGCCGGTTCGTCGGTCGTCAGGCGCAGGCGTCGCGCGAGCGTCTCGAACGTCGAGCCTTGCAGCACCGTCGAGACGAGCACGGCGAAGAACACGATGTTGAAGAACTCCAGGCTGTGGGGCACCCGCTCGATTACCGGAAACGTCGCGAGCACGACCGGCACCGCGCCGCGCAGTCCGGCCCAGCCGAGGATCAGCCGCTCGCGCCAGCTGTAGGCGAATGGCAGCGTGACGAGCGCGACCGCCAGTGGCCGGCCGAGGAGCGCGAGCGCGAGCGCCAGCACCGTCCCCTTGAGCGCGACGGAGTGAAGCTGTGCCGGGAACACCAACAGGCCCAAGGTCAGGAACATCGCAACCTGCGCGACCCAGCCGAGCCCCTGGTGGAAGTTCACGATCGTCCGCTCCGCGGGAATCGTCCCCGAGCCCAGCAGCAGCCCGGCGAGGTACACGGCCAGGAACCCGGAGCCGTGCAGCGTGTCGGCCCCGCCGTAGGCGAGCGCCGCGATCGCCAGCGACGCGACCGGGTACAAGCCGGCGGTCGCCAGCCTCGCCCGCCGCAGCGCGTAGCCGGACGCCGATCCGACGGCGATCCCGATCAGCAAGCCGATCCCGAGCTCGCGGACTGCGAGCCCGAGCATCTCCGAGGCGCCGTACCCCGGCTTCGTCAGGACGTCGATGAAGCCGAGTACGAGCACCACCGCGATCGGGTCGTTGAGCCCCGATTCCCCCTCCAGCGTGCGCGCCAGCTTGCGCGACAGCGTCGAGCCGCGCAGCAGGGCGAAGATCGCGGCGCCGTCGGTAGAGGACAGGATCGCTCCCAGCAGCAGCCCCTCGTTGACCGAGATCCCGAACAGCGCGGCCGCGCAGAGGCCGACCAGCAGCGCCGTGGCTGCGGTCCCGAGCGTCGCCAGTCCGATCGCGGCGCCGAGGACGGGCCGCAGGTGCAGCAAGGCGCTCGTCAATCCGCCCTCGAACAGGATCAGCGCCAGCGCGATCACGCCGATCGTGCGCGCGAGCCGGTAGTCGTCGAACGCGATCCAGCCCAAGCCGTCGGAGCCGACGAGCATCCCGACCCCGAGGAACAGCACGAGGCTCGGCACGCCCACCCGCGTTGCCACCAGCGACGCCACCAGCCCGGCCGCCAGCAGCGCGCCGGCTACGAGGATCAGATGCCCATCGGCCATGGGCGAACGATGCCAGGCGCCGCTCGGCGGCCCGTCAGGTCGACCGACTCGACCAGGCGCCGACGCGCGATCAGCCGGCGCGCTCGGCCGAGGCGAGGCCCCGCCGCGCAAACGCCGTCAGCAGCGCCGCCGCGAGCGCCAGTGCGACGAACGCGACGGCGACCTTGACGGGCGAACCGGCAAGCAGGCCGCGTCCGGCCTCGAGCACGGCCGTGACCGGGTTGAGGCTCGCGACGTCGTGAATCCAGCCGGTCAAGAGCGACAACGGGACGTAGACCGGGGCGAGGAACAGCAGCACGAACACCGGCATCTGGATCAACGCTCCGGCTTGCTCGGTTCGCAGGAACATCGCCAGGCCGCAGGCCCACAACGCGGACACGAAGTTCATCGCGACGCCGAGGCCGA
This sequence comes from Solirubrobacteraceae bacterium, assembly GCA_049518835.1. GTDB lineage: Bacteria > Actinomycetota > Thermoleophilia > Solirubrobacterales > Solirubrobacteraceae > Palsa-465. The sequence goes on along the minus strand of JBEKRJ010000024.1, from coordinate 15,315 downwards.
GCAGGCCGACCAGCTGCACGCCGTTGCCGTCGACGTTCATGCCGGCGATCAGCGCCGCGATCGTCACGACCGTGCCGGTGATCGCCCACCGCAGCAGCGCGCCGACGGCGTAGCCCGCGATGATCCCGCTGCGGCGGGGGGCGCTCAGCAGCAGCCGTCGCGCGAAGCCGGAGTCGAAGTCACGGGCGACGCCAAAGCCGGTGAACACGCCGCCGAACGCCGCCGATTGGAGGAACACGAACACGAACTGAAAGCTCGTGTATCCGGGTTGATAGTGGAAGTTCGGCACATCGCTGATCCGCGACAGGCCGCCGGCGAAGGCGATCAGGAAGAACAGCGGAAAGATGATCGACGGCACGAGAATCGCCGGGTTGACGACGGTGTTGTGGATCGACCGCCAGGCGACGCCACGCGTGACGCTGACAAACCGCATCATTTGCGCGCCAGCCTCGTCTTCATCGCCGCTTGCGACAGCGCCAGCGCGATCACCAGCAGCAGCGCCGCGAAGCCAAAGCCGAGCGCCAGCGCCTGGCCGTCCCAACCCGTGATCACGAGGCTGCGAAGCGCCTCGAGGAGATAGGAGACGGGGTTGTAGGTGGCGATGTCGCGAAACCAGGTCGCCTTGATCAGGTTGCGCGGCAGGCTCGAGGAGCTCAGGAACAGGGTCACGAACAGCAGCGGGAAGATGCCCTGGACCGCCTCGCCGGTGCCGAACCGCAGCGCGAGCAACCCGCCCAGGCTCGCGAACGCGAACGCGATCAGGATCGACAGTGCCAGCAGCACCAGCGCACCGCCGACGCCCGAGGCGATCGTGACGCCGGTCGCGAGGCCGACGAGCAGATACACCACGGCCTGCACGATGCCGAGCACGAGCGCGCCGCCGAGCTGCCCGACGAGCAGCGCCTCACCGCGCAGGGGCGTCAACGCGAGCCGGTTCAGAAAGCCGCTCTCGATGTCCCGGGCGAGATCCACGCCGGCGGTGATCGAGACGAACATCGCGCCCTGGATGAACGGCATCGCAATCAGGAAGTCCCGGTAGTTGCGCGTCGGAAAGCGGGGGATGTGCGTGGCGGGGCTGAGCGCCGATCCGTTGATCGCAAACAGGATCAACGGAAACAGCATCGGGAACACCATCAGCGCGCGCTGACGGACCGTGCGGACGACCGCGCGGCGGGCGACCGCGAGCGTTTGCTCGGCCAGGCTCGCCGGAGCGTGGGACGCTGACGGATGCCCGGGCGCAAGCGCTGTCTCAGCGGCCACGTCGTCGCCTTCGCCGCGAAGTCGGCGCGGGCTCCGCGGCTGCGCCGGCGTCCCCCGCCCCTTCGAGCTTGCGGCCGGTCTTCTCGAGGAACACGTCGTCGAGTGAGGGCTGATGCAGCTGCAGCGTCTCCATCCGCAGGCCGGCCTGGTCGAGGATCCGGACGATCTCGGCCAGCTGCCCCTCGCCGCCGGGCAGGTGGACGGTAACGCTGCCGCGGCCGTTGCGCCGCAGCTCGGCGAACCCCGACAGCAGCTCGGCGAGGCGCTCGCCGTCGTCGGGATCGGCGGGCGCCACTTCGACGCTCGGACTGCCGATCTGCGCCTTGAGCTGCGCGGGGGTCCCTTCGGCGACGATCCGGCCGTGGTCGATGATCCCGATCCGATCGGCGAGCACGTCGGCTTCCTCCAGGTACTGGGTGGTGAGGAACACCGTCATGCCCTCCTCGTGCGCGAGGCGCGCCACCTCCTGCCACAGCGCCGCCCGGCTCTGAGGGTCAAGCCCGGTCGTCGGCTCGTCGAGAAACAGGATCCGCGGTGAGTGGACGAGTGCGAGCGCAAGGTCCAGGCGACGCTTCATGCCGCCCGAATACCCACCGACCCGCCGGTCGGCCGCGTCGGTCAGTCCGACCCGCGCGAGCAGCGCCGCAGCGCGTTCCCGCCGCTGAGCCGCCGGCAGGCCCTGCAACGTCGCCTGCAGCAGCAGATGCTCGCGGCCGGTGAGGATCGCGTCGAGCGCGGCCTCCTGCAGCGCCGCGCCGATCGACGCCCGCACCTGGGCGCCCTGGCGGGCGATGTCGTAGCCGTCGACCGTCGCGCGGCCGCTCGTCGGCGGCAGCAGCGTCGTCAGCATCAGCACGGTGGTCGACTTGCCGGCGCCGTTGGGGCCCAGAAAGCCGTAGATCTCCCCGCGGGAGACCGTCAGGTCGATCCCGTCGACCGCCCGCGGGCCCTTGCGGAACTCGCGCACCAGCTGCTGCACTTCGATCGCATGATCAGCCACGGTCGCCACGGTAGCAAAGAAGGTTGAGGTTACCAATCATTCACAATGTCAATAAAATGGGCGATGGATGCACGCGATCGGCAATCCCCGCGCCGGCCAGGACGCCGAACCGGCGGCGGCCGAGGCGTGGAAGCTGCTGCGCACGTTGCTCGGACGCCATCGGCGGCGATTTCTCATCGCGGCGGCCGAGCTGCACCTGCACGCGGCCCAGGCGGGCGCACTGCTGCAGCTCGAGACGCCGCTGCCGATGCGCGAGCTCGCGGACCTGCTCGTCTGTGACACCTCCAACGTCACGGGTCTGGTCGATCGCCTCGAGGCGCGCGGCCTGGTCGTCCGCCAAGTCAGTGCGCAGGACCGTCGCGTCAAGCTGTTGGTGCTGACGGCCGCCGGCCGGCGGCTGCGCGCGCAGCTGCTGCAGCGCATCGGACGAGCGCCGGAAGGTCTCCAGCGCCTGTCGGTGAGCGAGCAGCAAGCGCTGTGCGAGCTGCTGCGCCGGGTCGCGGGTGAGGACTGAGCCTTCGCGGTCCGGGGTGGCTAGTGCTAGTTGCTAGTGATGTGCCACTAGACACCTTCCCCGCCCGGACGCGCGAGGTCGACCGCGGCGAGCGGCTTGGAATCCGCGACGTAGAAGCCTTGTACGTAGTCGATTCGGTAGCCACGAAGCAGCTCGAGCGTTTCGCCGTCGGCGACGAACTCCGCGATCGTGCGCTTGCCGAGCCCGTGCGCGATCTCGACCAGCGACTTGACCACGAGTTGGTCGGTGCGGCTGTCGCAGATTCCCTGGATGAACTCGCCGTCGATCTTGAGGTAGTCAAACGGGAGGTGCTTGAGGTAGTAGAACGACGCGAAGCCGGCGCCGAAGTCGTCGAGCGCGACCTCGCAGCCCAGCTCCGCGACCCGCGCGGCAAAGCGCTTTGCTCGCTCGATGTTGACGATCGCGGCGGTCTCGGTGATCTCCAGGCACAGGCCGGACCCGTCTGCGCCGGCCGCTTCGAGCTCTTGGGCAATCGTGTCGGGCAGGTTCGGGTCGCCGATCGACTTCGCCGACACGTTGACCTCGAGCACGACGTTGTGGCCGGCGCGCTGCTCGCGCGCGAGCAGCCGGGACGCCTGGCGCAGCACCCAGCGGTCGATTTCCTGGATCAGGTCCATCCGCTCGGCGATGTACAGAAACACGCCGGGCGGAATCAACTCGCCGCTTTCGCCGACCATCCGCAGCAACAGCTCATGGCGCGACGCAAGGTCGCCCGTGAGCGACAGGATCGGCTGGGCGTGCAGGACGAAGCCGTCCTCTTCGAGCGCGCGGCGGATTCGATCAGCCCACGTCAGACGCGCCTTCATCCGACCTTCGCGGCCTTCGGCGGAGCTGTACACGGACACGCGATCGCGTCCTGCCTCCTTTGCGTCGTACATCGCGATGTCCGCCTCGACCAGCACCTCCTCGCTGGTGAGATCAATCTGCGCGAACGCTGCGACGCCGATGCTGGCCGTGATGTGGCGCACCGTCCGCGGCAGCTCGGCTCGGCTCTCCCGCCGCAACGCGCTCAAGAGCTCGGCGGCGACGAGCAGCGCGCCATCCTCGTCGACCCCCGGCAGGATCACCGCGAACTCGTCGCCGCCAATCCGCGCAATTACGTCGGTCTCGCGCAGCCGTGCCCGAAACGTCTCGGCGACGACCGCGATCAGCGCGTCGCCGGCTGGGTGACCAAGCGAGTCATTGACGTACTTGAAGTGGTCGATGTCGATCGCAAGCACCGAGCCGCTGGTTCGGTACCTGTGCGCCCTCGCGATCTCACGTTTGAGCTCCTCGTCGAAGCGACGGCGATTGAACAAGCCGGTCAGGTGGTCGTGGTCGGCGAGATGCTGGAGCTGGCCCTCGAAGCGCTTGCGCTCGGTGATGTCACGCGCGATCGACGACGCGGCGACGACGGCGTGGTCACGAGCGCGCACCGGGGAAACCGTCAGCGAAACGTAGACGCGGCCGCCGTCGCTGCGCAGCCGCACGGTCTCATACTGCTCGAGCGCCTCGCCCCTGAACACGCGCGCGAGCATCTCGCGCTCGTTGGCGATGAGCTCCGGCGGCGTCAACATCCACACGTCACGTCCAACCGCCTCGGCGGCGCTGTAGCCGTACAGGCGCTCGGCGCCCCGGTTCCACTCCGTGATGCTCCCCGCGCAAGTCATGCCGAGGATCGCGTCCTCGCTGTGCTCGACCATCGCGGCGAGGCGGCGATGGGACCCCTCCACTCGCCGTTGCTCGGTGATGTCCGAGTTGAGCTCGATCACCGCGATCGGGTGACCGTGCACGTCGCGTTGAAGCGCCTGCCGGCTGCTGACCAGGATCCGCCGGTCGTCCTTGCAGAGATGCCAAAGCTCGCCTTCCCAGCGACCCCGCGCGAGCAACTCCCGGTCAACCGCCTCCCGTGAGGCGGGAAACTCCGTGCTCAGCAGCAAATGCGCGACTTCGCCGACCGCCTCGGCCGCGCTGTGGCCGTAGATCTCCTCGGCTTCCCGGTTCCAGTAGCTGATCCGGCTGCCCGCGGGTTCGCGGACGATGATCGCCTCGTGCACGAGGTCCATCAAGCGCCCCCGTTGCTCGACCTGCGCCACCAGGCGCTTGCGCTCGGTGACGTCGCGCACGGCCGCGGACACCAGCACGCCGGCTTCGGTCTCCAGCGCGGCGAGCCGGATCTCGACCGGTAGCTCTGACCCATCCTTGCGCACGACATGCAGGTCCAGGCCGCCGCCCATCGGGCGCGTGACGGGGTCCATCAAGAACTTGTCCCGCAGCCGGGCGTGCACGCGCCGATGGCGCTCGGGCACGAGCAGCTCGAGCGTCTCGCCGAGCAGCTCTCCGCGCGGATATCCGAACAGCTGCTCGGCCTGCGCGTTGACGATCGCGATCACTCCAGCGTGGTCGACGATCACGATCGCGTCCGGGGCGGCCTCGAGCAGGCCCCGAAACTGCGCCTCGGCCTTCCTCAGCAACTGCCCTTCCCGGCGCAGCCGGCGGTTGGACGCGGCCAGCGAGCGCTCGCGCTCGCGCAGCTCGTCCGCGCGCGCCCCGGCGACGAGCAGCCCGAACGCCGCCAGCGCCAGGAACGATTCCACCTGCAGCAGGTGCGTCGCCTGACCGACGGCAGGGCTTGTGAACGGACCGCGGTCTGACGCCGTTCCCGCGCCGGCGATCGTCCACAACACGAGATTTGCAAACGGCGCCCCTCGCGACCCGAACCGCAGCGCGCACCACAACATGAACGGGAAGACGGGGAAGACGAAGTCAAGCACCCCTCGCGATGCCCCGAGCGGGCGGGTAAAGACCACCAGCGCGACCACCGCCAGCCCAGCCAGCATCAGCCCGAGCTCGGGCACCCGTGCGATCAGCGCGCGGACCTCGGGCCGGCCCGCCGAGGCGATCAGCAGGACCGCCGGCGCGACCACCAGGATCCCGACGCCCTGGGTCAGCCACAGCAGCAGCATCGTGCTCCAGTACGGCCCTCCGAGCCCGGGCCCGGCGATCCCGGCGCCCGGCACCGCCGTCACCGCAGCTGCCGTGAATCCAGCGAACGCGAGCACCAGCACCGACGGCAGCGCATCGAGGCGGAAGCGATCGCCGCTGACACGCGCCACGGCGAGCGCGGCCAACGCGGCCGCCACGCAGTCGACGGCGCCCAAGCCGCACGCCACCCCGATGCCTCGGCCCGCCGCGAGCTGGGCGGCGACGCCGCCGGCGCCGGCAGCCAGCACGAACAACGGCCAGTCTCGTCGCCGCGCGACCAGCAGCACGCCGATCAGAAACCCGCCGGCGGGCCATACCGCCGGCACGTGAACGCCCGGCGAGGTGGTCAGCAACCCGAGTCGCGCCAGCGCGAAGTAAGTGATTGCGAGCGCAAGCGCGAGCGCAGGACGACGGGCGCCACCACGCGCCCGGCGGTACGCAAACGCGAGCATCCGGGCGACGAGCCCTCTGCTCCCGGCAACTCCACGCGGGTCACTCACTCACGCCTGCCCAACACACCCCTTGCTGGCCGCTTGATATTACTCCCGTTCAGGGTCCGGGAGCTCGCAGCGGTCAGCGAAGCGCTCGACGCGCGGCCGAGCTGTTGGCTCGGCATGCGCTACCCAACCAAACCACGACAATGTCGCCGATGACAGATATCCGTGAATTTCCTAGTTGTGAACGGTCGGTGGCGCCGGTGGCGGAGGGTGGCGAGCCCGGCGCGGCGGTGAGCTTCGCGGCGGCGAGTCTGCGGACGCTCGCCGGTCGATTGTCGGCGGATCTCGAGCGCACGCGCGAGCTGATCGGCGTGTTGGTCGACGGCGAGCAGCTCGAGGCTGAGCTTGCTGCTGTGCGTGCGCAGGCGGTCGCGCAGGTCGCGCACGCGGCGCAACTGGAAGCCGTTGCGCGCCGTGAACGAGCCGAGGCCGACGCGGCTGCGGAGGCGGCCGCGCACGCCGCGCGGATCGCCGAGCAGCGGGCCGTGGAAGCTGAGGAGCGCGAGCGCGACGCTGATGCTCGCGCCCAGGCAGCGCAACGCGCCGCCGAGGACGTACGCGTGGAAGGCGGCGTGGCCTTGGCGGCGCAGGCGGCGGCGCAGGCGGCGGCCGCGGAGGCATGGCGGCAGGCCAAAGACGCGATCGCGCGGGCTGAATGGGCTGAAGGGGAACGCGATCACGCGCGCGGCAGCGCGGAGGCGGCTGAGCGCGAGGCCGGGAGCGCGCGTGCGGCGGGCGAGGCGGCTGTCGCCGCGCGGGCCGTCGCGCAGGCCTCGATCGTCGACGCGTCCGAGCAAGTGAAGCAGGCGATCGCGCGCATCGAGCTGGCCGAGGAGGAGCGCGATCAGGCGCTGGCGCGCGCCGCCGAGGCCGAGCGCAAGGGCGCGTCGGCGCTTGCGGAGGCCCGTGAGCGCTACCGCGAGCAGCGCGCCGCCGAGCAGCAGGTGCACCACGCTCAGGATGACATCGAGCGCGCCGAGCGAGAGGGTGTGGCTGCCGAAATGCGCGCCCAGCAAGCTCACGCGCGCGAGCGAGAAGCGGTCGACCGGGCCGACCGCGCCGAGCAGCAGTGGCGGGCTGAGCGCAGCGAGCTCGAGCAGACGCTGGCAGAGCAACGCGACGCGCGCCAGGCGGCCGAGCTTCAGGGCGCCCAAGCGCAGGCGGCGCTCGATGCCGAGCGGCGGCTGCGCGAACGGCTGGAGCTCGACCTCGCCGCCGCGCAGCGGCCGCGCGACGCGCCCGGCGACGCCTCGTAGGGGATCGGCGGGCGCCGGCATGATCCGCGCGATCCGGGATGGCCACGTGCTCGGCGAGGCCCGGACACTGCACTTCGGGTCGCTTGACCCCAGGGGCCCCTACCTCTCAGGCTTGGCTTCGGCCTGGTCAAACAGTCGTGCCAGGCGCACGGCGCTGGCGGCCATTTCCTCATTTCCTGTGAGCTGGCAGCGATTTCTTCGACGGAAGCCGAGGTCTGCTGGGCGGATGCGGACACTTGCTGGGTTGCCGCTGAGGTCTGTTCGGCGACGACGGCGACCTCGCGCGCGTCTGTGCGACGGTGCTGACGCCGTGCTCGGTTCGACTCGCGCCGTCTTGCACGATGCCGACGACCGACCGGGTCTCGAGCCGCATGCCTTCGATCAACGTCGAGATCTCGCCAGCGGCCTGTCGTGATTCTTCTGCGCGCTTGCGGACCTGTTCGGCGACGACCGCGAAGCCGCGGCCTTGCTCGCCGGCGCGGGCCGCTTCAATCGCGGCGTTGAGCGCCAGCAGGTTGGTCTGGTCGGCGATCGCGGTGATCGTCTGCACGATCGTGCCGATCTGCTCTGACTCCGACGCGAGCGCCGCGATCGCTTCGCTGATGCGTTCGGATGCCTCGCGCATCGCGCTGATCGCGTCGTTGGCCCGGGCTGCAGACACGATCCCTTCCTCGGCGGCGCGGCGCGCCTCGGCGGCGACAGTGGAGGTGTGGTTGGCGTTCTCGGCGGTGCTGTTGACGGTCTCGGCGACCTCGTCTTTCGCCGCACGTGCTTGCTGGACGACGAGGACCTGTCGTGCGGCGCCGTGCGCGACTTCGCCCTGTTCGCCCATTGCAGTTGCGACCTCGGTGACCGCCCGGCTCAGCCCTGTACTGCAACCAACAGCCCGTCCCTCGTTGCGCGCGATTTACGGATCGCGGTCGGGGTTTGTCACGGCTCACGTTGCGGTATGACACGGTATGACGGCGCGGTCAACGGGCCGACTAAGTGGAGCATGTCGACAGTGGGTGCGGTGGATCTCGCCCAATTTGCGCAAGCGCTCTCCCGGGCCGACCAATTGACCGACCTCCTCGACGGGCTGAGCGAGGCGATCTATCTGGTGGACGGCAACCGGACGATCCTGTTCTGGAACCAAGCCTGCGAGCGGTTGACCGGATACGAGGCAAAGGACGTAGTCGGCCACCGCTGCTACGAGGACATCCTGCGCCACATCGACCAACAGGGCCAGCAACTGTGCTGGGGGCTGTGCCCGCTGGCAATCACGATCCAGGACGGACAGCCCAGACGCTGCCAGGTCTGGCTTCACCACCGCGACGGGCACCGCCTCCCGGTGCAGATCGCGGTGCGGCCGGTACGCAACGCGCAAGGCGAAATCATCGGTGCGCTCGAGGCCTTCACCGATGCATCGACGTCCGCCGCGACCCGCGCGCGACTCCGGGAGATGGAGCGACTCGCGATGATCGACCCGCTGACCGACATCCCCAACCGGCGCTTCCTCGAGATGTCGCTCGCGAGCCGACTGGCAGAAGTCCGCCGCTACGGCCGTTCGCTGTCGGTCGCGCTGCTGGACATCGACAAGTTCAAGACGATCAACGACACCCACGGCCACCAGACAGGGGACGCAGCGCTCAAAATGATCGCCAAGCTGCTGGTCGCCAACGCACGCGGCGAAGACGTGATCGCCCGCATCCGCGGCGATGAATTCGTGATCCTGCTCCAAAACGCCGACCCCCGAGGTGCGGCCAGCCTGCCGGCGGCTACTGATGCTGATCGCCGCCAGCGAAGTCGACTACCGCCACCAACACGCACGGATCACCGCCTCGATCGGCGTCGCGGCGGCCAGCGGCCGCGACGACGTCCAGTCAGTGATGGCCCGCGCCGACGCCCTGCTCTACCAGGCAAAGCAGACGCTCAACACGGCGATCGGCGGCTAGCGGCTAGTAGTCGCCTGGGGGGCTGATGCAGGCGGCGTGGCACGATCGGTCACGCGGGCTCCGGCGCGGCGGATCGGTCCCCGGTGGCCCGGGAGTTCGATGGCAAGGCGCTGTCCGCGGCGCTGGATGCCAAGCGCCGGGCCGAAGGACTCAGCTGCCAGCACGCGCTGTCCTTCCTGCGCTGGCTGGACCGCACGCCGGAGGGCTTGCTCGCCGGCACCGACCTCGACGCCGGCGAGCCGCTCCCGGCGTGCGGCCCAGACCGGCGCCCGCGCTGGGATTCGAAGGCGCTGCGCGCAGGTTGCAATGAATCCCGCACCCGCCGCGGCGCCACGTGGGCGCAGGCCGCACAGGAGCTCCGCTGCCAGCCGGGTCAGCTGACCGGCCTGAAGACCGCCCGCTTCGGGACCGCAATCGCGCTCGCCATGCGCATCACCCCAGTGGGTCGGCCGCCCGGCGGCCGACTTCATCTACCTGGCGCGCTGGTGAGGCGAGGGCTGCGTGGCGGCGAGCTTCCGTTCGAGCTCGAGACCGGGGTTCCGTTCGAGCTCGAGACCGGGTGGCGAGGGCGCGGCGGGGCCGAGGCCGCGAGCCGATTGCGGCGAGACTGGCGGGTTGAGTTGAGCGCGTATCGGGCCTCAAAAGCGCCAGCCGGCGTGCCAAACGTGACGTACCAGCAAAGCCGCAACCTGCACGTCACGTTGTGTCCCGCAGACGACCACATCGTTGCGCCCGAAGGAGTTGGATGACCGGCTGTAACGTTGTTCCGGTCTCGACGCGCGTCCGCGTCTCGACTGGCACGCGAGCCGGCGCCGGCCGAGCACTCGCCGCGCCCGCCCCGCCAGGCTCGTTCGGGAAGTCCATCCTGCCGCTGCGCACCCGGCGGAGGAGGCCCCGTTCGGCGCTGGTCGCGTCAACCGCTGCGGGCTGTAAATATTAGGGTCGTGCCTGCAGCCGAGAGCAGGCCGGGCGGCGATGGCTTCAATCGGACGATGCCGCCGTCGTCTGTAATCCCCGAGTTCGTCTACGAGGATGTGGGGGAGGCGATCGGGTGGCTGAGCGACAAGTTCGGCTTCCAGGTGCGCTGGCAAGCGGGAGATCATCGCGCGCAACTGTGGCTCAACGGGGGCACGGTCGTCGTCACCGAGCCCCGCACGTCGAAGGCGCTTTCTGGACCACAGTCGCTGCTGGTGCGCGTTCCCGACGTCCGCGCGCACTACGAACGCGCGCGCGAGCGCGGGGCGAAGATCCTGGAGGGACCGCGCGACTTCCCATACGGAGAACGCCAGTACGCCGCCGAGGATCTCGGCGGCCATCACTGGGGCTTCTCGCAGTCGATCGCCGATTTAGGGCGTGTGCCCTTAGCGCCCGAGGAGTGGGGCGGTGCGTCCGGTCCGGCGCTGTACGCATCCGGCCGATCCGCGGATGCGCAGCTCTCGCTGATGCTGATCGTCCCCGGCGCCGAGGCAGCGATCTCCTGGTATCGCGCGGCGCTCGGCGCCACTGAGCTGTGGAACCTCGGCGGCGTCGCCGGGCTGGAGGTGCACGGCGCCCCGTTCTTCGTGCACGACGTCAACCCGCAAAACCCAACCGAGCACAGTCCGCAGGCTGTCGGCGCCACCAGCTTCCGTGTCGAGCTGTTCGTGGACAACCCCGACGAGGTGATCTCGCGCGCGCTCGCGGCTGGCGCCACCTCGGGGTCCCCGATCGAGGACCACCACCACTTTCCCGGGACCGTTCATCGTCAGGGCGGATTCCGCGACCCGTTCGGGCACAACTGGTCCGTCGGGGACAAGTCGCCTTTGCAAGCGTCAGCTGATCGCGAGTAACCGCTCGATCTCCGCGGACACGCCGGCAGCCCGAGGGTGCGCGCTGGTCCTGAGCATCTCCAGCACATCGAACGTTCCTCCGTACGCGTAGAGCTGTGACGAACGGTCGGCGCCTGCCGCCAACAACGAGCCAGCGATCTCGGCGGCGTTGGCGGGAACCACCTGGCGCCGGATCTCGACGCCGTTGGCAGCCATGTAGTGCAGCAGAGTAGCCCGATGGCCGTAGGCTGATCGGCGGGCAACCAGATCCGGATGTTCTGCCAGAAGCGCTCTGAGCGCCGTGACCTGGCCGAGCACGACCGCGTCGACAGCGCGCTCAAAGACGGGATCGCAGATGCCCTGGACCGAGGACCAACTCGTGAAACCGTGGTCGCGGGCGACGATCAAGCGGGCCTGCTCGAGCGACAGCCTCCGCGCCGACGACAGCTCATCATTCCCCTCATCGGACCAGTTGCCCACGAGAACCGCAGCCGCGCGCTCGCCCGAAGCGTGTGCGGCGACCAACGCGCCGGCGAACCGGGAGAGTTGCGCGCCGATCACAGGCCCCGCGAGCAGACCGCTCCGATCCCACAGCGCTCTCACCGCGGCCACGACCGGCGCGATGTAAACGGCAGTCTCACTCACAGCCACAGTCTCCTGCCACCCACGTCGCTCGACAAGTCGGGGCGATTGCGGCAGCCACGGCGATCAGCTGTCCCCTCCGGGCGCCGCCGTTCGTCTCCAGAGTGAAAAATGCACTTCTCCAAGTGGAGGTCTCCAGATGAAGTACGCACTGCTCATCTACACGAACCCCAATGCGAACGACGGCCTGAGCGAACAGCAGGCGGCGGCGATCACGCGCGAGTACCTGGCGATCCGCGACGATCCGCGCTGCCTGAGCGGCGCGCATCTGCAGCCGGTCGAGACCGCGACGACCGTGCGGGTCCCGAACGGGAAGGCGCTGATGACCGATGGGCCGTTCGCAGAGACCCGGGAGGTGTTCGGCGGCTTCTTTCTGTTCGAGGCGGAGACGCTCGACCCGGTGCTGGAGGTGGCGTCGCGCATTCCGGCGACACGGATGGGCGGCTCCGTCGAGGTCCGACCGCTGGTGGAGTACTGAATCCGCTGGAGGAAACGTTTCGTGCGGCGTGGGGCCGCGTCCTCGCCTCCCTGATCGGCTTCCTCGGCGACTTCGAGCTCGCCGAGGAGGCCGCGCAGGATGCGTTCGCAGTGGCGGCCGAGCGCTGGCCGCGTGACGGGGTGCCGCCGAATCCGGTTGGCTGGCTGACGGTGACGGCGCGCAACCGCGCGATCGACCGGGTCCGGCGGGAGCGCAACCTGGCCGAGAAGCTCCATCTGCTGGAGGTGCCGGAGGTCACGATGGACGAGCATCAGGACGCGCCGATAGAGGACGAGCGGCTGCAGCTGATCTTCACCTGCTGTCATCCGGCGCTGAGCGTCGAGGCGCAAGTGGCGCTGACGCTGCGGACGCTTGGCGGGCTGACGACCGAGGAGATCGCGCGCGCGTTTCTGACCTCCGAGGAGACGATGAAGCGCCGGCTGTCCCGCGCACGAGCGAAGATCAAGCTGAGCGGGATCCCGTTCTTGGTACCAGACACGGCGGAGCTGCCGGACCGGCTCGACGCGGTGCTAGCTGTCGTCTACCTGATCTTCACCGAGGCATGGGGGCCGGGGCGTGAGCAACTGGCCGGCGAGGCGATCCGACTCGGCCGGCTCCTCGCCGAGGTCATGCCCGACGAGCCCGAGGTGCACGGCCTGCTCGGGCTGATGCTGATCTCCGAGGCCCGCCGGGCCGCGCGCTTCGCCGACGGCGCGGTTGTGCTACTCGCAGATCAAGACCGCGAGCTGTGGGACCACGAGGCGATCGCGGCCGGACGAGTGGCGGCCGAAAGCGCGATCGCCTTGCGCGGTCGCGGTGCATACGTCCTGCAGGCGGCGATCGCCTCGCTCGAGAGCGAGCGTGAGATCGACTGGGAGGAGGTTGTCCTCCTGTACGACCAGCTGGTGGCGCTGACGTACTCACCGGTGATGGAGCTGAGCCGCGCGGTGGCAGTCGCCGAGACGGGGTCGCCCGAGCGGGCGCTTGCGATCGTCGACGGGCTCGCGCTCGACGGGTACCGCTACCTGCACTCGACCCGCGCCGAGCTCCTGCGACGGCTCGGCCTTGTCGACGAGGCACGCGCCGCCTACGGGCGGGCGCTGGCGCTGACCACATCCGAGCCGGAGCGCCGGTTCCTGGAACAGCGACGGAGCGAGATCTGACCGCGACTGGCAAACTGCAATTACTGCAAACGCGATGTTGGATCTGGCCTCGCGGAGGGATCGGAACACGGCGCGGAGCCCGGTCGCGAACAGCTCGGGCTCCTCCCGGGATGCACCACTACTTAGGCACCGGGTATGCACTGCACGGGCTGGGCGGCGAGAAGACCGAAGTCGACGACACCGCCGAGCACGACGGGGAAGATGTTCGCGTTGAGGCCGAACTACAGCGTGAGCTGATCGCGGATGTGCACGTGCGCTCGTCCTGCAGGATGTGGCCGATCGAGCGCACTCGACCCTCGAGGCGTCATCCGCGTGGCGGCGCGTCGTGTCGGTCATCGTTGTCGGTCACGGCGTTGACGCACCGATCGCAGCAGCATCGCACCCCGGGGCGTGGCTGTCTGTGACGCCAGCGGGCTAGCCTCGAACCCGTTGGTCAGCGCCCCGCCTCGGGGAGCTGCGAGCGCTTGCCGAGCAGCAGCCGGCGCTGCAGCGCGGTTGGCTTTGTACGACGCTTTCGGACGACATGACAAGCAAGGGGGCGCCGGAGCTCGTTCGAGCCGCAGGGCCGGAGCTCGTTGACCACCGTAGCGCGCGCTGGGGACGGTAGGCTGCGATGAATGCCGACTGAACCGCAGCCGGTCTCGCTGTTCGAGGTCGCCAAGCGAGCGGTTGAGATCTGTGATCCCGCCGACCGCGACGAGCGCCTGGGCGACCTGCTGGTCCAGTTCGAGGACGCCGACGAGCCAGTCACGGCGGTTGAGAACCTCGAAGAACGGGTGGCGATCGCCGTGGAAGGCGTGGATGTCGAGATCGACGATCCGGCCGTCTCGATGGCGGCCGCCATGATCTTGTACCTCGCCCGCCGCCGCGACGAGGTCCACGACCGGCCAGAGAAGATCCTGCGTCTCGCCGCCCGGGCGGAGTGGAAGCACGATCCGCCCGAGGCCGTGGTGGAGTGGCTGGCTGATCGCGGGGTCCGGATCTAATAGTGCTCCGTTAGGTTGGTGAAGCCCGTCGATGGTGGTCGGGCGCCAGCTCGCTGCGGCACGGGGAGCCACGTCCCGTGCCGGCAGACGCTCGACCCTCCGGCGGATCTTCGCGAGCCCTCCTGGCCGCCGCTGGACCGGAAGCGATCACCGGTCCAGACGGGCCCCGCGCGCGGCGGGAAACGAGCCATCTGTCGTGTCAGGAGCGCGGCCGCGGCCGGCGGGCGGCGGGCGTGCTTGGCGCCGGCTCACGCGCCGGTCGCGACGCCGACGCGCGCGTTGAGGCTGGAACAACGTTACGGCCGGTGATCTGACCGTCTCGGGTGTCACGTTGTGGTCGTCTGCGGGACACAACGTGACGTGCCCGGGCGCGACTTTGCCGGTACGTCACGTTTGGCGACCGGCCGGCGCTTCTGGGCTCCTCAGACGCGCTCGATCCGCTGGCGGGTGCTGCGGGCATCGGTGCCGGTCGGCGCCAGCGCGAAGGAGGTCTTCCTGATCACCCGAGCCGATCGCCGGGTGGGCGAGCCGCTGCAGGCCGAACGGTTCGCCGATCGTGTCTACATCGATCACGGGAGACGGAGCTGACATGGCGTTCGATCTGGGCGATGCACATCTGGGCCCCGGGGATGTCGCTGGGAGTGGTCGAGCGCCACGGGCGCGCGTTCCGCGACTACGAGGTGCGCCTGGCCGGCGACGCCAGCGCCTACGTGGCCGAGGCCTCGGAGCGGACCGTCGAGGAGTTCGCCGCCGCCGAGGCGGTGTCGTAGTCCCCCGAGGTGGTGATCCGCG
>JBEKRJ010000023.1:0-17224 GCA_049518835.1 Solirubrobacteraceae bacterium | reverse complement strand
CCTCGCTGGCTTCGCTCGCGACGCCCGGTGTCCTGCCGGCGCCGATGGAGGACCGGACGGCCCTCCATCGGCTTTGCCTGGCTCGAGGGATCGCGGCTGTCAGCTACTGAGGCAAGTGGCCTTTAACGTGTCGCCATGGCCGGGCGGTCAGCAGTCGCCAGCGCCGCGCCGGCTGCCCGGTCCGCTGACGATGCTCCCGTTTGGGGGCCACCGCCACTGGTCTGGAACTTGCACTGGGGCCGATGCTCCCGCGCCGGCTCAGCAACAGGAACTCGTCCTCGTTGAACGGCCGTGTCATCGGTCGTTGCTCCTCTCGCATCTTGATGTGATTGGCCTGTGTGGAAATCGTCGTGAAATTACGGATCGTTGATCGCCCAGGTGTAACCGCACCCGCGGGGCGGATGGCAACGACAGTGTCACGAAGCAAAGTGCGGTCGATGGCACTCCGGTCGCTGCTCGCGGGCACAAAAAAGGCGACCCTGCCGGTCGCCCTCGCATCGCTTCCTATGTCCGGCGGCGCAAGCTAAGGCGCGCGGACAGCAGCGTGGGCTGAAACGGTGTCGAGCTGGCGCATGTAACCGAAGCCATACCAGCAGGCGACGCGCGAGGCGTTGATCGTCTCGGCTGCGAGTGTCATGTTGGGGTTGAGCGTGATCATCATGAACCTCGTTTCCTACGCAGCAGCAAGGGTAACTCCTGGCGCAGCGCTTTGCAAGTGTGATTTAGAAAGTTGGGTGATCTCGGTGGTGCTCAGCTAACGCCGGCGATACGGGCGACGCCGGGTGGCCGCGCCCGCGCTCGGCTGACGAGCGACGTGGCGTGCGGACCTGCGGCTCTTAAGAAGCTCTCACCAACTCGGCGTACCGTCCCGCGCAGCCGATGACATCGCCCAAGCATCTGTGGTCGGGGGACTGGCAGCAGGAGTCCGAGTCCGCCGCCCGAGAACGTGCCGCGCGCGCGCTGGAGGCGCGGCGCTCCGCGCAACAACGACTACAACCGCAGCTGCCGCCGCCCGCGGACGACCGCGACAAGCGTGTCGCCGCGCTGTTGGCTGCGCTGCGCGCCACGCGGGCGGCTGGCCGCGCCCGCGTCGCGGCGCTGCGCGCCGCCGTCAGTCGCCGGCTTGGACGCCTGGCCCGGGCGCTGCGATCGCTGCGGCGATCGATCCGGCCACGGCTCGTGGTCCTCGTCGCGCTCGCGGCGCTCCTGATCGCCGGCGGCGCCTACGGCCTCAGCGCACTGACAAGCTCGAGCAGCTCGAGCCCGGCCGCCGCCAGCGAGCGCGCGCCGTGGCTGGGCGTGCAACTGGAGGGCCTGCCGACCGGAGGCGTCGTGATCGCGCTCGTGCAGCCGGGCGGGCCGGGGGAGCTCGCCGGGCTCGAGCCGGGAGACGTGCTGACGGCGATCGACAACCGGACCGTCAACACGGTCGCCGACGTCCAGCGCGCCGGCGCCGGGCTGCGCGCCGGCGACATGAGCGAGGTGCAGGTCAGCCGCGGCTCGACGATCTACACCGCCAACGTGACGCTCGCCGCGCGCCCGCCCGGTTATCCATGACGTTTGCGGCGCCGCTGGTCCTGCTTGCACTCTTCGCGATCCCGGTGCTGGCCAGGCTGTATGCGCGCGAGCAGCGCCGGCGCGTTCGCGCCGAGGCGGCATTCGTCGCGCCGTTGCTCGCCGCGTCGGTGGCGCCGCGCCGGCCCCGCTGGCGCCGCCACGCGCCGATGCTGGCGTTTGCGCTCGCGCTGGCGGTGCTGATCGTCGCGGCGGCGCGTCCGCAACACAGCGTGGCGGTCCCGGTGAGCGACGGGGCGATCATGCTGGCCAACGACGTGTCGAGCTCGATGACCGCCACCGACGTCGCGCCAACCCGCCTGCAGGCCGCCAAGCGAGCCGCGCAGCGGTTTGTGGCGAGCATGCCGGCGAGCGTCCGCGTCGGCCTGCTGGAGTTCGCCAGCAAGCCGGTCGTGCTGCAGTCGCCCACGACCGACCACGCGCTGACGGCCGCTGCGTTCTCGCAGCTGAGCACGAGCGGCGGCACCGCGATCGGCGACGCGATCCTGACCTCGCTGCGGTTGCTCACCAGCCTGCGGGCGGCCGACGGCAAGCGGCCGCCGGGTGCGATCCTGCTGCTGTCCGACGGCGCCAGCAACGTCGGCTCGAGCCCGTTCGCAGCCGCGCGGCAGGCGGCTGCGGACCACATCCCGATCGACACGGTCGCGCTCGGGACGGCGAACGGCACGATCCCGGTCAAGCGTGGCGCGCAGACGGTGACGGTCAGCGTGCCGCCGAGTCCACAGACGCTCGCGGACGTCGCGAGCCTCTCTGGAGGGCGTTCGTTCACCGCTGCCGACACCGGCCGGCTGAGTGCCATCTATGCGCGCCTTGCGGCCCAGTTTGGCCACCGGCGCGTCAAGCACGAGCTGACCGCCGACTTCGCCGGCGGGGGCTTGACGTTGCTGCTCGTCGGTGCCGTGCTCTCGCTGGGATGGTTTGGCCGTTTGATCTAGCGGTTGCTAACGACGATGGAGGAGAGATGACGGAAATCGAGCAGGCAGGCGAGCTGCGCGGGCAGGCGCAAGACGCCTTACGGGAGGCGCTGCACGAGATCAAGCGCGTGATCGTCGGCCAGGACGCGATGCTCGAGCGCCTGCTCGTGAGCCTGCTGGTCGGCGGCCACGTGCTGCTCGAGGGCGTCCCGGGGCTGGCCAAGACGCTCACGGTCAAAACGCTGGCGGCGGTTCTGGGTGGCTCCTACAGCCGCGTCCAGTTCACGCCGGACCTGGTGCCTGCCGACCTCGTCGGGACGCGCGTGTATCGCCCCGACACCGGCAAGTTCGACACCGAGCTCGGGCCGGTGTTCGCCAACTTCCTGCTGGCCGACGAGATCAACCGCGCTCCAGCGAAGGTCCAGTCGGCGCTGCTCGAGGTGATGCAGGAGCAACAGGTGACGATCGGCGGCAAGGCCTACGGCGTGCCGCTGCCGTTCATCGTGATGGCGACGCAGAACCCGATCGAGTCCGAGGGGACCTATCCGCTGCCGGAAGCGCAGGTCGACCGTTTCCTGATGAAGATCCTGGTCGACTATCCGACCGTCGGCGAGGAGGCCGCCGTCGTCGGGCGCAGCCTCGGCGCGCCCGCAGTGGTGCGCGAATGCCTTTCCCTGTCGGATCTGCGCCGCTACGCGGCGGCGGCGCAGACGGTGCTCGTCGACCGCGATGCGATCGGCTACGCGGTCGCGCTGGCCGACGCGACCCGTCATCCCGCGGGCCACGGGCTGCACGAGGTCGCCGGTCTGATCGAGTTCGGCGCCAGCCCGCGCGGGCCGATCGGGCTCGTGCAAGCGGCGCGCGTGCTCGCGCTGCTGCGCGGCCGCGGCCACGTCGAGCCCGATGACATCCGCGACCTCGCCACCGACGTGCTCCGGCACCGGATCGTGCTGTCCTACGACGCGCTCAGCGAAGGGGTGAGCGCCGATCGTCTGCTCGAGCGCGTGCTGGCCGCGGTCGCCGAGCCGCGAGCCGGCAAGCTGATGCGCCGCACCCCGACCGAGCCGGCCACGGGGGTCGTGAGGCCGGCGTGAGCATCCGGCCGTTGGAGCCGCCGGCTGCGCGCCAGGGTCCGGGCCCGATTACGCAGCCGGTGATCGAGGCGCTCGACGTCGCCGTCACGCGACTGGTCGCGCGCACGCTGCCGGGCGACCGGCGCGCCGCCGGGGTTGGCCTTGGAACCGAGCTCGCCCAGCTGCGCCCGTACGAGATCGGCGACGACGTGCGCCACATCGATCCGGCGGCGACCGCGCGCTCCGGTCAGCCGCACATCCGCCTGCACGTGCCCGAGCGGGCGCTCACGACCTGGATCGTGCTCGATGTGTCGCCGTCGATGGCGTTCGGCACGGCGCGGAGGTTGAAGGCCGACGTCGCGGAGGGCGTTGCGCTCGTGTTCGGTCGGCTCGGCGTTCGCCGCGCCGGCAGCGTCGGCCTGGTCGCGTTTGGCAGCGCGCCGCCGCGTGTGCTCCCGCCTCGCGGCTCCAAGCCCGGCATCGTCGCGCTGCGCCGAGCGCTGGCCGACGGCGTCGCGCCCGACGGCCACCAGCAGCCCGACGGCCTAGCCGAGGCGCTGGGCCGGGTCGCGCGGTTGGCGCGCCAGCCGGGGTTGGTCGTCGTGATCTCCGATTTCCGCGACCAGCGCGCGTGGGAACGGCCGCTTGGGTCGGTGCGAGTCCGTCACTCGGTCCTCGCGATCGAGATCTCAGACCCTCGCGAGGCCGAGTTGCCGGCGGTCGGCCAGCTCGCGCTGGTGGATCCCGAGAGCGGTGCGCGAATCGAGGTGGACACATCCCGGGCGCGGCTGCGCCAGCGCTTCGCGGAGCTCGAGCGCGAGCGCCGCGCGGCGCTGATTAGGGAGCTTCGCCGGTTGCGGGTCGATCATGTCGCGCTCTCGACCGGCGAGGACTGGCTGCGTGCGCTGGGGCGCCACCTGCGATGAGCTCCACCTGCGATGAGGAGCGACGCGCGATGAACCGCTCGAGATGAGCTTCGCGGCGCCTCTGTGGCTGCTTGGCCTGCTGCTGATCCCCGCGGCGATCGCGGCGCTGCTCGCCACCCGGCGGCGCGCGCGGCGATATGCGATCCGCTTCACCGCGGTGCAGACGTTGCTGCTCGCGGCGCAGGACCGACAGCCCGCCTGGCGCCGCCAGCTGCCAACGGCGCTGTTGTTGGCCGCGCTTGCGGCGCTGGTGCTGGCGCTCGCGCGGCCGCACGTCGGCTACCGCGTCCCGGTCGGGGAGGCGTCGATGATGCTCGTCACCGACCACTCGGGCTCGATGGCAGCGACCGACGTCGCGCCGACGCGGCTGGCAGCGGCCGAGCGCGCCGCCGACACGTTCATCGGCGAGCTGCCGTCGTCGGTGCGGGTTGGCGCGATCGCGTTCTCGAGCACCCCGGACGCGGTTCAGGCGCCGGTCGCAAACCACGCCGCGGCCCGGGCCGTGATCGACGGCCAGGTCGCGGGCGGGGCGACCGCCACCGGCGATGCGCTGCAGTTGGCGCTGCAACTGCTCGACGGGGCCAACGCCAAGCACCCGCCGTCGGCGATCGTGCTGCTGTCCGACGGCGCCGCCAACGCGGGCGTGAACGTGCTGACGGTGGCGAGCGAGGCGCGCAAGGACGGGATCCCGATCGACACCGTCGCGCTCGGCACGCCCAACGGCGTGCTTGCCAACCCCGACCCGATCGCCCCGCCGCTGCCGGTGCCGCCCGATCCGCAGCTGATGGCGCAGATCGCCCAGACGTCCGGCGGCCGGTCCTTCAACGCCCAGAGCGCGGACGAGCTCAGCTCGATCTACCAGCGGCTCGGCACGCGTCTGGGCACCGTCGGGCGCACGCGCGAGGTGACCGCCTCGTTTGCAATCGCGGGCGTTGTGCTGCTGGCGCTCGCGGCGGCGGGATCGACCCGGTGGTCGGGGCGACTGCCCTAATAGCTAAGGACCAGCAGCGCAGCCGAATCGAAGCCGGTTTCTCGGCTGGGTCTCCCGAGCACACTGCCCGTGATATATAGGCATGCCCGCGGCTTGTAGGAGGAGAGAGATGAAGCGCACGGTCTTGGCACTGACGGCTGCTTTGGCGATGCTCGCGGGCGCCTTGTCGCTCGCCGGCAGCGCATCCGCAACGGCGTCCGGAACCGCTACGGGAACCGCATCGCCCGCGAGATCCGCCGCAGGCGCCGCGGCGCTCGCCCCAGGCGCTCCGGGAGCTGACAGCTACTTCGACCTGGCCCGCAAGGACTGCGTGGGCACGGCGCGCAACACGACGTCCAAGGTCTGGTTCACAGTCGCCGGCGGCGTGCTGTCGGACACCTACTGGCCGACCGAGGACGCTACCAACGTCCACACGCTCCAGTACCTGGTGACCGACGGCAGCAGCTTCGACGACCTCCAGACGCGCGACATGACCTACCGGTTGCTGGACGATCCGACCGGCATGGCGTGCACGGTGATCGCCGGCAACGCCGCCCGGCATTACCAGATCACGACTACCTACATCGCGGACCCGACGCGCAACGCCGTGGTGATGCACACGAGCTTCGTCGGGCCCGCCGGCGATCGACTGTACGTGCGTCTCGACCCGCTGGCCGGAGGCACCGGTGGCGGCGGGACCACCAACGCCGGCGCGAACAGCGCGACGCTCGCGACCGTCGCCGGGCGGCCGGTTCCCGTTGCGTACAACACCAACACGGCGACCGACGCGGTCAACCGCAACTATGCGGTGCCGACGTTCGAAGCGCTGGCGTCCGCCAACGGCTTCGGGGCGGCAAGCGTTGGTTACGAAGGGACCGCGAGCGACGGCTTGTCGATGCTCGACACGGCCCACCGGCTCACTACCTACGACTCGGCACTCGACGGGCATGTGGCGCTGACCGCGCAGGTGCGGCTCGGCGGCGGCGGCGCGGACACACTCGCGCTCGGCTTTGGCACCACCAAGGCCGCCGCGCTCGCGGTCGCGGGCACGGCGGCCAGCCAGCGCTTCAGCCCCACGCTCGCGCAGTACGAGGCGCAGTGGCGCGGTTACGACGCCGGCCTGCGCAAGCCGTCGGCGAGCCTGTCGCCGGCCGCGGTGCGCGAGTACTACGAGTCGATCAACGTCGTCAAGGCAAGCGAGGACAAGACGTTCCCCGGCGCGATCGGCGCCGGCCTCGCGTCGCCGTGGGGCCAGTCGGTGCCCGCCGACACCAGCGGCGCCAACGGCAAGCCGCACTACTTCGGCTCCTACCGCGAGGTGTTCTCGCGCGACCTCTACGAGGCGTTCACAGGGCTGCTGGTAGCCGGGGACGTCGCGACCGCGCAGGCGGCGACGCGGTTCTTGTTCGACCGCCAGCAGCAGTCCGACGGTTCGATGCCGCGCAACTCGCTGCTCAACGGCAAGCCCGCGCCGGACACCGGCGGCCTGCAGCTCGACGAGACCTCCTACCCGATCCTGATGGACTGGCAGTCGGGGCTCGCGGGCGACGCGACGCTCTATCACCAGCACGTGATCCCGGCAGCCGACTTCCTGGTCGCGCACGGCCCGTCAGATGGGGTCGAGCGCTGGGAGGAGCAGCCCGGCTACTCGCCGTCGACGATCGCCGCCGAGATCGCCGGGCTGACCGCGGCGGCGAGCATCGCCCGCCTGCACGGCGACCCCGCCCGGGCGGCGGTGTATCAAGCGACTGCCGATCAGTTCGCGCGCAACATCAAGGCGTGGACGGTCACGACCAACGGTCCGTACATCAGCGCGGCGGTGCCGAGTTACTTCATCCGGATCGCGAAGCCGGCGACAGGCTCGACTTCGACCGTGCCCGATCCCAACGCTGACAGCCCGATCGACCTCGGCAACGGCAGCATCACCGTCGACCAGCGTTCGATCATCGATGCGGGGTTCTTGGAGCTGGTCCGGCTCGGCGTGCTGCCCGCCACCGACCCAACCGTGCGTTCGTCGCTGACAGTCGTCGACGACACGATCGAGGCGAGCACGGCCAACGGTCCGGGCTTCTACCGCTACGGCACCAGCGCACCTGGGTCCGAGGACGGATACGGCGACTGTTACCAACCGAGTGCCTCGAGCTGCTCGGTGATCGGCGCTCCGTGGCCGCCCACCGACACCGGTACCGGGCATCTGTGGCCTGTCCTGTCGGGTGAGCGCGGCGAGTACGACATCGCCGCCGGCGATTCCGGCCAGGCCGCAACGCTGCTGCGCGCGATGCGCGCGATGACATCGGGTCAGGGGCTCGAGCCCGAGCAGGTCTGGGAGGACCCGGCGCTGGCGCCGTCGCCGTTCGGCAGCGACCCGGCGACCGCCTCGATCGGCTTTGCCAACGGCCAGCCCGCCGGGTCGGCGAGCCCGCTGACGTGGGCGCAGGCAGCGTACGCGCGCTTGACGCTCGATCTCGGCACCGGGCGCGACCTCGAGACGCCGTCGATCACGACCGCGCGGTATGTCACCCACGGGATCCCGGGTACGTTCGCGTTGAACGTGACCTCGCCCGCGAACGGCGCGTTCATCAGCGCCGCGAGCGTCAACGTCACCGGCACGACCGCCCCCGGCGCGCAGGTCGACGCCGAGGCGGAGACGGCCAGCGGCGGGAGGGCCGCGATCGTCTCGACGACCGCCGACGCCGCGGGCGCCTGGTCGCTGTCGGTTCCGGACGGCTACCTGACGACGACGATCACGGTGACCGCGACGCAGGGCGACACCACCGCCTACCAGCAATTGTCGGTCGACAACACGCTCCCGCCCGGCACGCTGGTGCTGAACGTGACCGACCCGATCGGTGACGACAACGGCCCGGGCACGTTCCAGTATCCGACCGACGCTTCATTTCAGCCGGGGGCGTTCGATCTGACCGGAATGAAGGTCTCAAACACCGGTGCCGACGTCTACATCCAGGTTGGGATTCGCAACCTCGCGCCGGCGTTCGGCAACGCGTTCGGCGCGCAACTGCTCGACGTGTACGTGAGCAACCCAGCGGCGAGCAGCAGCTCGACCGCCGCGGCCTTCCCGACGCGCAACTACACGCTTGCGACGCCGTGGAGCGAGCGGATCGAGGCGCAGGGGTTTGCGTCGCTGGTGTGGGTGAACCCGTCCGGGACCCAACTCGGATCTGGCCAGCTGCTCGTCGACCAGCTCAGCGGCACGGCGACACTCGTGCTGCCACAGTCAGCGTTCGGGACCGTCGCGTCAGGGTGGACGTTTACCGTCGCGCTGACCGGTCAAAACGGCTTCAGCGCCGACCAGGCCCGCGGTTTCACCACGACGCCGGGCCAGTACACGTTCGGCGTCTGCCCGGTCGGCCTCAATCAGCCGATCTGCTCGGCCGACCCGTCGACGATGCCAGAGGTGATCGATACGATCACCCCGCCCGGTGTCTCCCAGGCGACCGAGCTGAACCCGCTCGACGGCCCGGTGGTGCTCCACGGGGTGACCGTGCCCTGAACCGCCGGCCGCCTGGGCGCCGCGGCCGAGCCCGGCCCGCTGACCCGATCACGGCGTCCCGTACTGCTCGATCGCATATTCGAGCAGGCGACACGCAGCCAGCCGATCGGCGGGCGCTCGGAATGTGACCTGCACGACCCCGGGCAGGCGGCCGATCTCGATCGCGCCGGCGATCGTTGCCCGGTTGCGGACCTCCGGCACCGACAGCGACAGCAGCGCGGCCGCGCGGGCGAGGCCGTTGTCGGTGGCGCTGTTGAGATCCGGGCCGGTCCCGATCACCGAGACCGGCAGCGACTGCTCGAGTTGCTCGACGCCGTACCGGCGCCCGAGCGCGCGCGCGCGGATCCGCTCCTCGTCGGTCAACGGCCGCGCGAGCAGCGGCAGGTCCTCGGCCAACGGGAACAGCACCGGCCCGTCGATCGCCAGGCGCTTGACGAGCTCGACCTGCAGCGTCACCGTGCCGGCGACGTCGCACGTGTGGCCGGCGATCTCGCCGTCGCCCTGGAGCGCGTGCATGTCGCCGAGGTACACGCCGCCGCCGTCGAGCTTCACCGGGCAGACGAGGATCGCGCCCGCGCGGACCGCGTCGACGTCGAGGTGGCCGTCGGTCTTGTGCTCCTGCAACTCCTGGGCGCTGAGCGCGTAGCGGTGCGGGGCCCCGATCAGAAACGCCCCGAAGTCGCCCGCGTTGTGCGAATCGGGGATCGTCGTCGAAGGGCTGGTGCCGAGCTGCCCCATGAACGGTCGCAGCCGGGTCGCGAGCGCGACGATGTCGTGGGGCGCGAACGTCAGAATCGGGTTCTGAACCGAGTTGTCGGGCAGCGCAGCGAACCGCGCCGCATCGCGTGCGAACGCCTCAGCTGCCTGTTGGGGAACGGTCACGCCGACTCCGCGCAGCTCGTCGAACGCGATCGTGTAGCCGTTGGTGAACGTGAACGGCGTCGCATCCGCGCCGCAGCTCGCGCACCGGATCGACTCCGGCCCGATCCCGTCGACGCGCGTCTGCGGCCACTCGGTGCCGCACCCGGGGCACACCGGAGCGCAGTACGGGTCGCCGTTGAAGCGGCCCTCCATCGGCTGATCATTGCCCGACGCGGTCGCCAGCGAGGTGACCTCGATGTCCTTGATCCGGATCGCGATCGCATCGCCGGGCTGGGCGCCGGCGACGGCGACCGGCATCGACACCTCGTGCCCGCCGCGAATCGAAGGCGTGATCATCGGACCCCAGCAGCCGGGGGTCGAGTTCCAGACGATGTGGCCGCCGTCGGCGACGGGGCCCAGCATCGCGACCTCCGGGCCCAGCAGCCCGTCGGTGAAGGTGTCGACGAACACCGTCCGGTGAACTTCCTTGGCGCCGATCTCGGCGGGTTCAATGGCCATCTTGGTCGCTCCTGGCAGTGGTTGACAGCATCCGGCTCAGCCGCCCGAGACCGGGGTCAGCAGCGCGACCTCGTCGCCGTGCGCCAGCGTCGCGCCGCGTTGCACATGCGCGCCGCCGATCACGGGCAATGCGCTGCGCAGCGCGGTGCCGAGCTCGGGGTTGTTCGCGGCGAGACAGTCGTAGAGATCTGCGATCGTCGCGCCGTCGGGAAGCTCGACGCTCAGCACGGGCGCCGGCGCCAACTGCGCGATTGCGCTGCCGAGACGAATCCGAACTTCCACGATCGACGACAAGCTAGCTCGCGCGCCGCGCCCAGCGCAACCCCCGCGCGCCGGCACCGCCGCAGTCCGCCGCGACCGCCCGGCAAGCGGCGCGGGCTTAGGGCCCGCGGGGCGGGCCC
Organism: Solirubrobacteraceae bacterium; assembly: GCA_049518835.1. Taxonomy (GTDB): domain Bacteria; phylum Actinomycetota; class Thermoleophilia; order Solirubrobacterales; family Solirubrobacteraceae; genus Palsa-465. The sequence continues at coordinate 6,474 of JBEKRJ010000023.1, read as the reverse complement.
TGAGCGATCTTGAACTGCGCCACGAGGCGGGTCAGCTCGTCGGCAGTGCCCGAAAGCTCGTGCGCCGAGGCGGCGATCTGCTGCGCCGACGCGGACGTCTGCTGCGTCGATGCGGACACCTGGTCAGTCGACGCCGAGGACTGCTCGGCGACCGCGGCGACCTCGCCGATCGTCTCCTGCATGCTCTGCGCGCTGGCCGCGACCTGCTGTGAGGCGGCCGCGATCTGCTCTATCCGCCCGTTCATGTCCTCGACCGACGAGCCGATCTGCAAGAACGCCTCGCGCGTCTGCTCGACGACGGTCGCGCCCTCGAGCGTCCGCTGCGCCCCGTCGTCGACGACGCGGACCGCCGATGCGGTCTCGGACTGGATCGCGCCGATCAGCTGGGCGATCTCGGCTGCGGCGCGCTGTGAGTCCTCGGCGAGCTTGCGCACCTCCTCGGCGACGACCGCGAAGCCGCGGCCGTGCTCGCCGGCGCGTGCGGCCTCGATCGCGGCGTTCAGCGCCAGCAGGTTGGTCTGCTCGGCGATGCCCGTGATCGTCTGCACGATCTGGCCGATCTGCTCTGACTTGCTCGCCAGCCCGCGGATCGCGTCGGTTACCGCGGCGGAGGAGTCGCGCACCGAGCGCATCGCCTCGTTTGCCTGCTGCGCCGCGCCGACGCCACGCTGGGCGACGTCGCGCGCCTCGTGTGCGACCTCCGCGGTCAGTTGCGCCTGCTGGGCGGACTCGGCGATGGCGCGCGTGACCTCCCGCACCGACTGGCGCGCCTGGTCGATCATCGACACCTGGCGCTCGACGCCGCCGGCGAACTGCCCGAGGGCGCGCGCGATCTCGCCGCTGGCTTGATCGGCCTGCTCTGAGCTGACCGCCACGTGGTCCGAGGAGCACCCGATCGTATCGGCCGTTCGTGCGACCTGGCTGAGCATCGCGCGCAGCCTCTCGGCGGTCGCGTTGTACGTCCCGTAGGTGGTGACTGCCAGATCGCGGAAGCACTCGACCCCTCGCAGCACGCGCCCGATCTCGTCGTGCGTGAACTGCGACGCGGCCGACGTGCCGGTCTGCAGATGCTGGGTCATGTCGCCCTCGGCGAACGCCTGCAGTCCCCGCCCGATCGTGAACGTCATCCGCTCGACGATCTCCTGCTGGCGCTTGACGACGCGGTTGACGCCCCGCTGCAGGTGGCGCACGACAAGCACGCAGGCCGCCGCGGCCAGCAGCCCTCCGACCAGCACGACGATCGCCACGGTCCGGCGGCCGCCGGCGCCCAGCCCGGCGATCGACGCCCCCGCGGCGGCGAGCAGCAGCGCCACCAGGACGGCTGTCAGCGCGTAGAGCTTGCCGGCGATCGAGGTGTTGGGAATCAAGGTCACAGTGGCTGTCTCTCTATCTGCTGGGCGATCCGCATTGCCGAGCGCACGGACGCGGCTCCACGACGCCGAAAGCCGAGCGCGAGCTGGCGCCCAATCGTGAAGCGGGTATTGCTGATCGTGCTCATCTCATGACCTCGTCAAGGATTGGTCGACAGGGCGCCTGTGAGGTTGATCGGCGCGATCGCGCCGAGCTTGAACGGCAGCTCGCGGGTCGGGCTCGGTCGCGGTGCGGTTAGGCGATGCTCGCCAGCAGCGCCGCGCGCGTCGCGCTGGTCCGCGTCAGCAGCTTGTCGGCGATCGCCACCTGTGCCACGAGTCCGCCGTGCAGCCCGAGCACCGCCTCGACGGGCCCGGCCGACGCGACGTAGAAGTCGCTGCGGCCGCCGGCCAGCACCTTGCCGCCGGGCAGCGCCCGTCGCGCCGCTGCGAGCGTCGCGCCTGGCCGCACGCCGTCGATCGCGTAGCGGGCGTTCGCGGTCGCCGCCCAGATCACGCGGCCGTCGAGCTGCGCCCGCACGCCGCTGTCCAGCAGCGCCAGCAGCCGCGCTGTCGGGTAGCCGGCGTCGACGCCGCTCGGGGTCAGGCAGAAGACGTCTTCGTGCGCGCCGGCCCGAACCGAGCTGCCGGCGTAGGCGGCGCGCGCCTGCGCGCGGGTGATGCCGAGGCGGACCCGCCCGAGCGTGGTGCCGCGCACGCGCCCGGTCGCGGCGGGACAGCGCGCGACCTCCGGGACGGGCACCCACACGCCCGTGCTCGTCGCCGAGCTGCGGGCGCCGCCGGCGCTGAGCACCGTCACCGTACACGTCAGCGTCGTGCCCTCGTCGTCGCGCACGACCGCGTAGGTCGTGCCCGTCGCGCCGGCCAGCGGCGTGCCGTCACGGTTCCACTGATACGCGTAGCCGGTCGGGCTCCCGGTCCAGGCGCCCTCAGAGCACGACAGCCGGCGGCCCGCGTTTCCCGCGCCCGCGAGTGCCGGCGCGGCCCGCTCCTGCAGGACGGGCGGGCCGCCGGGCGCGGAGATCGTAGGGGTCGGCGGGCCGGCGGGCGTCGAGATCGTGCCGGTCGGCGAGCCGGCGGGCGTCGAGATCGTCCCCGTCGGCGGCGCGGGGACGGTGATCGTGATCGCGCTCGAGGAGGACGCCGCGTGGGCGCCGTCGCCGAGGTAGTCGGCGGTCACCGTTTGCGCGCCCGGGGCGGTCGGCGTGTAGGCCAGCTGACAGGCGCTGGCGCCGGTGGTCGCGGTCGCCGCCAGCGAGCAGCTGCTGCCGGCGCCCGCGCCGGTGAGGTCGACGGTGCCGGTTGGCGCGCTGGCGGTGCCGGCGGCGGTGTCGGACACGGTTGCGCTGCAGCTCGTCGTCTGGCCCGCCAGCACGGTGGTCGGGGCGCACGACAGCGTCGTGGCCGTCGCCCGAGCCGTGACCGTCCAGGTGAACGTGGTGCTCGCGGTGGCGCGGCTGGCGTCGGTCGCGGTGACGATGACGCTCCAGCTGCCTGCCGTCGTGACCGTGCCGGAGATCGCGCCCGTCGAGCTGCTGATCGTCACCCCCGCCGGCAGCCCCGTGGCCGCGTAGGTGAGCGTCTCGCGGTGGGCGTCCACGGCCCGGATCGCGAGCGTCACCGCACTGCCGGCGAGGTCGGTCCGGGCGCCGGGGTTGGCGATCGTGACCCCGTCGACGTCCTCGCTGCTGCACATCGCCGCCGCGAGCGCCGAGCCGTCCGGCGTTCCGAGCCCGGACGCCATGTCATATCCCGGACCGGCGGCAAACTTGCCGTCGTTGACGCCGAGGACGTCGTTGTTGCCCGTCGTGATGTCGTTGAGGTCGGCGGCCGCGGGCCCGTACAGGAGCGGGTTTGCGAACCCGATCGCCTTGCCGGCGCAGCCGCTCGACGCGTTGGCGAGTGCCGCGAACGCCGCCCACAGCGGGGCGGCCGCGCTGGTGCCGCCGAACGCAGTCCAGGCGCCGCCATAGTAGATCACGTAGCCGGTGGAGGGATCGGCGTCCGCCGCGACATCGGGCACCTCGCGGCAGTAGCCCTGGGGGGGCGCGCCGCACGGGCTGCCCGACGAGTCCGCCGTGACCACATTCAGCGACGCAGGCGCCTGCGACTGATACGAGGGCATCGTCCACAGGGTCGAGACCCCGCCGCCGCCGCCACCACATCCGTTGGCGCAGCCGGCGTTCCATACCGTCTCGGGCGGCGGCGGCCCAGGCGCCGACATCGTCGTGCCACCGACGCCGGTCACGAACGGCTGACTTGCCGGGTCGTCGACCGCCAGCGACTCATCCGTCGGCACCCCGGGCACGTAGCAATCCGCCGAGCCGGCGTCGCCGGCGGCGGCGAACAGCGACTGACCCTGTGCCGCGGCCTCCTCGAACAGCGTGTTCTCGATCGCCGCGGCGCCGGTCGGCAGATCCGCCTCGCACTCGCCCCACGAGGTCGAGACCACGCTCGCCTGGTCGGAGCTGACGATCGCGTTGTAGGTGTCGTACACGCCGGCGCCGGTGTTGGGCCCCTCGTAGACGAGGATCCGCGCCTGTGGCGCCAGTCCGATCACGTCCTCGATGTCCAGCGCCGTCTCGCCCGTCGGGCCGTAGCCCGTGCCGTCGCCGCCGTCGACCGGCACGTTGGCGACAGTCGCCGAGGTGCCGTAGCACGACTGGTATGCCGCCACGTCGCGGGCCGCGTACGGCTCGAGCTCGAACAGCGCGATCGTCTGTCCCGCGCCCTCGTCGCCGGCGCTGTACAGGGCGCTGAAGCGATACGCCGAGGCCAGCTGCGTCGCGGTGTACGCCTGATTGGCGCCGGCCGCGCTGACCGCCGACGGGCACGCCGTCGCGGCGCTCGCACTGCCGGCGTCCGCCGATGCGCGAGGCCCCTGGGCTTGCGCCCCAGGATCCCGCGCGAGCATCAGCGGCCGTGCATGCGACAGGTCGTCGAGTCCGAGGACCCCCGCGATCAGCGCCGCCACCGGGCGGTCGAAGCTCGGCGCCTGAGTGTTGGCGTACGCGACCCGGCCGCCGGCGAGCGCCACGCGCGCGAACGCGAGCGAGAACGCCCTTGCCAGCGCCCCGGCCGGGGCGGTCAGCGAGATCGCCAAGCCGTTGGCCGACACCCGTCCGGGATGCAAGCCGTGCGCCGCCAGCGACGCGGCGACCACATCGATCTGCGTTGGCGTCGGAGCGAACCGCGCGCGAAAGCCCGCGACCGTGAGGTAACGGCGGTAAATGCTCGTGCCTGGGGTCGAGACCGCGGTCGCGTAGCGCGCCAGACTGGCCGGATCGCGCGGCGCCAGCGCGATCGTAAGCGCAATCGGCGTGCCGCTCGCCAGCGCTCCGATCACCGACGAGTGCGGGGGCCGGCGCGGAGCGATGCCGACGCGCGCCGTCGCGGCCGCTGACACCGGCGCCACGCCGGCAAGCAGCCCGATTGCGATCAGCAACGCGACGGTCGACCTTCGCATCGTCGATCGTCAGTCCAGCCGGCCGGCCGGCGCCGCCGCCCACACCAGCGACGTCCGGGAACGGGACGTGATCGCCACCATCGCCGAGAGGATACGGGCCGGCCGGGCTGCGATCATGTCGAGCGTGACCCGCCCGCCGAGCCCGCAGCCGAGACCACCGGCGATCGACGCCCCCGGGCCGGGCTCGAAGCCCTGACCGGAGCGGGCACCGCCGTGTTCGACCTCGACCGCTATCTGGACCGGATCGGCCTGCGCGGCCGGCCGAGCGTCGCCGAGGTGCACCGCGCGCATGCCGTCTCGATCCCGTTCGAGAACCTCGACCCGCACTGCGGCCGCCACGTCTCGCTCGCGATCGAGGACCTCGAGCACAAGCTCGTCGTGAGCCGGCGCGGCGGCTACTGCTTCGAGCAGAACGTGCTGCTGAAGGCCGCGCTCGAGGCGCTCGGCGCACAGGTTGAGCCGATCCTGGCGCGCGTGCGCGCGGGCGCGCCCCCCGGCACGATCAGGCCGCGCAGCCACCTCGTGCTCCGCGTCCGGGCCGAAGGGGAGCTGTGGCTCGCGGACGTCGGCTTTGGCCGCGGCACGCTGCTCGAGCCGCTCCGGTTCGGCCCCGGCGCCGCCCACGAGCAGTCCGGCTGGGGCCTTCGAGTGATCCAGGACGGCCCCGAGCTGGTGCTGCAGACCGCCGCGGGCGACGCTTGGGTCGACGCGTACGGATTCGTCCCAGAGCCGGCGCCGTTCGTCGACATCGAGGTCAGCAACTGGTTCACGACCGCGCATCCGCGCTCGCCGTTCGTCACCGGCCTGATCGCCTGCCGCCACCACGACGACGGCACGCGTACGGTGCTCAGCGACTGGGACGGGCTCGTGCTCTCACGCCAGACGCCGGCGGCGAGCACGGCCACCGCGGTCAGCTGGGACGCCGTGCCGGAGCTGCTCGCGACCCACTTCGGGCTCGAGGGATTCGAGCTGCACGAAGGCGGCCGTCGCCTCGCGCCGGCCGGGGGCTGCGGGTCCTGAGTCCCTGCGGCGTCGCCCAGGGCGGTCCGCCGCGCGGCGGCCGGCCAGCCCAAACCGGCAAACCGACCCTCTACCCCGGCGCCTCGTCAGGGGATCAGCAGCAGCTTCCCGGTCGTCGCGCGCGCCTCGAGGTCCTCGTGCGCCTGGCGGGCCTGCGCGAGCGGGTAGCGGGCGCCGACTCGCACGTCGAGCCGGCCGTCGGCGAGCAGCTCCAGCACCGCGCCGGCGCGCTCGCGCAGCAGCGCCGGCGTGCGCGTGTAGGTTTGAAGCGTCGGCCGCTGCACGTACAGCGAGCCGGCCGCCGCGAGCCGCGCCGGCTCGAACGGCTCCGGCTGGCCGCTGGCGGCGCCGTACAGGATCAGCCGCCCGGTCGGGCGCAGCGCGCCGAACCCCTCCAGAAACGTCGTCTTGCCGATCCCGTCGTAGACGGCGGCGGCCCCCTCGCCGGCGGTCAGCTCGCGCACGCGCGGCGCGAAGCCCTCGTAGCCGATCACCTCGTCGGCGCCCGCACCGCGCGCGAGCGCCGCCTTGTCGGCCGTCGAGGTGGTCGCGATCACGCGCCCGCCGCGCAGCTTGACCAGTTGCGTCAGCAGCAGGCCGACGCCGCCGGCCGCCGCA
>JBEKRJ010000022.1:0-19657 GCA_049518835.1 Solirubrobacteraceae bacterium | reverse complement strand
TTCCCCGCCGCCCTCGTTGCCACCCGACACACACCGCGCGGCAGCAGGGTTGACATGTCAGCGACATGCAACCCCAGCAATCCTCGGGTGTTGGCGCACCGGCCCCAGATAACGCGCGTGAGCGTCGAGTAGATCGCGCGGCCGAGCTCGGCGTTGAACGCGGTCGCCTGCTCGCGGGTGTGGCGCTCGGCCTCCCGCGCAGCTCGCTTGGCCTCACGAGCCTGCTCATCATCCCCGCCGGCGGGATCGGCCTGGCCGCCGGCTACGTCGGCCGTGCGTCTACGGCGCTCGTTGGCGCGCTGGGTCTTTAGGCATCGGGCGATGTAGTCGCTCGCGAGCTGGCTGGCGACATCGTGGCCGACGATCAGCGCGTCCCACCGCTCGCCGTGCGCGGCGCCGAGCGCCCGCGCCTGCTCGAGCTCCTGATGCTCGAAGCGGATCGCGGGCGTCGTTGCGATCAGCTGCTCGAGGGCGGCGAGATCCTTGCGCGCTTTGTCGGAGAGAGAGAAGCGGTCGGCCGGATATGTCGTGCCAGCCGCCCGGTACACGCCTTCGGGCAGCTCGCGGGCGTGGGTCGCGATGGCCAGCGGGTCGCGTTCGAGATCGGCCCACGTGTACGGATCGTCGTCGACGTCCTCGCTGGGGCTCAGGACCTCGCCGGCGGCCGCTTCCGCGAGCCCGGGGTGGATGCGCGCAAGTGCCTGCAGCGGCTTGATCGCCCGCAGCGGCACCTCCCCGCCGCCGACCTTGGCTTGCACGTCCTCCGGGAGCTTGAGGATCTGCAGATGCTCCTTCACGCGCGTCTGCGTGGTCTGCAGCCGCTCCGCGACACCCTTGACGGTCAGCCCAGAGTCGATCAGCCGCTGGTAGCCGCGGGCGCGGGCGAGAGGGTCGAGATCGACTCTGAGGTCGTTCTCGATCACCGCCTCGACCAGCAGGTCCGGCTCCTCCCCGTCACCAGCTTGGGCGGCACGAACGATCACGGGCACCTCGGTCAGTTCGGCCTTGACCGCGGCGCGGTAGCGCCGTTCGCCGGCGATCAGCACGAAGTGGTCCTGGTCGGTGGCGCGGACTCGGATCGGCTGCAGCACGCCGTGCTGGCGGATCGAGTCGGCGAGCTGCCCGAGCTCGCGATCGTCCACGACCTGACCGCGGGGATTGAAACCCTCCGGAACGACGATCCGGGTCAACGGCACCGTCCTCAAATTCGGCTCAGCAGGCGCGACGACGGTCGCTTCGTTACGTTCAGACTGCATCGAGGCTTACCTCCTCGGTGTCGGGCCCCGGCCGCTACCAACGGTGCGGGGCCGCTTGATGCCAACGCCAATGAGCGTACATGGCGGTTCGGACGGAAAAGCGTGGTGGGATGGTGCAGGTCCGGCGGCGGCGGAGCACCGATCGGCGGCTGGGCCGACGTCGGCCGCGGGGCCGCCCCCGCTCCCGCGGAGTTGTCCTCCGCGGGAGCAGGGCGGCGGTCGGTGAGCAGCGGACCGCGTCCTTTGGTGTGGCCGGCGGCGACGCAGTAGGGGCACAGGCGGGGGGCTTCGTGGCGGCGCTTGAGCCGCCGCTCGAAGTGCCGGTCGACGTGCGGCCAGGTGCGCGCGAGGGTGGCGGTGCCGCCGGCGGCGATCACCGCCGCCACCAGCGGAGAGCCCCGGCCGGCGAGATGCTGATCGAGGCGCGGCTGCACGTCCTCGCCGGCGGTCCACCCGAGGTAGTGCCGCGCCACGCGGCTACCCGTGACGGGCAGTCCGGGCTCCAGGTGCAGCAGGTACACAGTGCCGGTCATGCCCGCGCTCTTGAGCGTGACCGCGTCCTTCGTCCAACGCTCGGTCGGGTCACCTGCCACGGGATGCCGGTGCCGACGCGCAGCAGCGGCTCGTACCCGTCGGGCAGCCGGGCGCGGCCGTGGTCGGTGAGCCGGAAGTGCAGCGCGCTCTCGATCAGCCCCTGCCTCTCCAGGTCGGCGAGCACGTCCAGCAGCTCGCCCTGCTTGTCGGTCCACCGCAGCGTGTGGCGCAGCTCGGCCTCGCAGATCGCCAGGCCGCCGCGGTCGATCCGCGCGAGGATCTCGCGATCGCGGTCGTCGACTACAGCCGCGGCCGCGGGCGCTGGCTGGGTGAGGGCGGTCATCGCGGCGCCTCCGTGACGCTGGGCGGCTGGCGCCGGGCGCTGGAGCCGCAGTCTGGGCAGGTGATCCGCTCGCGAACGGTGGCGCGGCTCTCCTCGTGGCCGCAGGCGACGCAGACGGCGAGCGACGGCTCGACGCGCACGAGGTTGACCGCCTGAGCCGGTGCGGGCTTGGGCGGCGGGGAGGGGCATGGGTTACGGTGCTCTCGCATCGAAGGTGCACTCCTTCGGTGTCGGGCCCCGGCCGGTGCAAACGGTGCGGGGCCGCTTTATGCCATCGCCGATAACCCTACAGGGAGGGTCGGACGGAAAGGGTGTCGGTGTGGCGACGTGTTCGCCGGAGGCCCTCGACACCCGCTGCGCTCGTCCAGCATCCCGGCCCCGCCGTCCTGGCCGCCCAAGTGGCTGGGTCTTCCTTCCCCCGCCGCCCGATCGATGCCCCGCGCCCGACCCGTGACGCCGGGGCAGGGGTTAGCGGCGCGGCGCGGGCGGGCGCGGCTGTGGGGCGGCGACGCGGGGCGGGGCGGGGCCGCTGTGCCGCGGCGGGACGGGCGCGGACAGAGGGCGGGCGGGCGCGGCTGGCGGTGTAGCAACGCGAGCGTGGGCTGGCGGCGCAGGCGGCTGCGTCTGAGGTTCCGCGGCGGCCGGCTGCTGGCGGTCGCTCATTGCCTGCTGAAGCTGCTGCTGTTGCTGGCGCGCGTCGGCGAGCTGCTGGGCGTGTTTGAAGGGCCGGGCGAGCTGCTCGCGAGCGGTGCTGGCTTCGCGCAGGTGTGCGCGGCGGCGTTGCTGGAGCTCGTCGGCGAGCTGAGGCAGCGTGTCGAGGCGGTGCTCGAGCTGGCGCAGCAGCGACGGTGCGTTGTCGGTCAGCTGCGCGTGTGCGAGTGTGGCGGGGCGGCTGGGCAGGCCGTGCAGGCTCAGCTCGAGACGCCAGGCTCCGCTGACCGGGTCGGCTGCGAGCTGCGCGTCGACGGGCAGGCAGCCGAGCTCGCCGATCGGGCGCGCGGGGCCGGGCGCGAGTCGCTGGAGGCGTGCGGTGATCAGCTTGGCGGCGTGCGTGCGGTCGGTCGCTTGATGGCCGTCGATGGTGATCACGAACGCGTCGCCGCGGGTGCTCCGGCGCCGGACGAGCGCGGCGGTGACGGCCGCGTGCTGGCGCCCGAGCACGCCGGCGCTGTCCTGGGCGGTGGCGATCGTTGCGCGCAGCGCATGGTGGCTGCGCTGCCAGGCGCGCTCGAGTCGCGCCAGGCGGGTCACGTCGGCGTCTACGCGGGCCTTCTCGAGGATCAGCGGGTCGCCGGAGGCGAGCGCTTTGACCTCGGCGAAGCTGAGGGCGTTCTCGCCGATGTCCTCGATCTCTCTGACGTCGAGGCGGCCGCGCATGATCTGGTTGATGAACCGCGCCTTGCGCTCGACCGTCTGCCAGCTGTAGGCGTCGAAGCTGCCCTCGACCGCGTAGCGGACGATGTGAATCTCCGGGTTCTGGTTGCCTTGCCGGACGCCGCGGCCGTCGCGCTGCTCGATGTCCGCGGGCCGCCAGGGAACGTCGACGTGGTGGATCGCGATGCACCGGTCTTGGATGTTGGTGCCGATGCCCATCTTCTCCGTCGAGCCGACCAGGACGGAAACGTGCCCGGCGCGGCAGGCGGCGAACAGCCGCGCCTTCTCAAGATCGTTGCGCGCCTCGTGGATGAAGCGCACGCTCGCGGGCGGCAGGCCGCGCGCCTCGAGCAGGGCGCGGAGCTCGTGGTAGGCGTTCCAGCGGTCCGGCGCCGGGGTGGACAGGTCGCAGAAGACGATCTGCAGCGCCCCGGGGATCGCGGAGCGCTCGCCGGTCGCCGCGTCGACGTACTCCGCGTCGCGGTAGCGGTGGTGCAGCCCGGCGATCGTGTCGGCCGCGATCTGGAGCTTGCTGGACCCGTCCGGGGGCTGGCCGGCGACGAGGCGCATGTCCAGCGCAGCCTTGCGCCCGTCGGTGGAGATCTTGAGCATGTTGTCCTCCTCGGGCGTGACCGACCGGGAGCGGACGAGCTCGGCGCGCCGGCCGAGCTCCTGCACGTACGCGCGCATCTCCGCGCTGGCCTCGATCAGCACCGTGTTGGGCGCACGCTGCCCGTCCGCCCGCTCGGCCAGCTGCGGAGCGGGGAGGTTCAGGTCCTCGGCCGTCTTGACGTCGGCGAACACGTGCCACAGCCTGAGCATCTCCGGGACGTTTTGAATTTTGTGCCCCCGCCGGGCTGTGCTGAGCTCGTGAGTTTGTGCGTCGTGGGCGGTTGACGGCATGGTTCTCTGGTCGTGCTCGGTCTCGGTCGTTCTCGGCCGGGTCGTCCGAACGGAGCCGTAGGGTCGCTGGCGTGCTGGTTGTCGGGACTGCGAGGGAGTTCGAGGCGTTTCAGGTCGCGCCTGGGCTGCCCGACGAGTATTGGACGGTGGTCGATGGCGACTACGTGCCGGTTGCGCTGGCTGATGATTACCTGCGGGAGTTGCGGTTCGGGCGCCGGCGGGCGGTGAGCACAACGAAGGCTTATGCCGAGAATCTAGCGTTGTTCTTCGGCTGGTTGAGCCGAACGGGCCGCTCGGTGGAGGGGGCGCCGCGTGAGCTTGGCCGGTTCGTTCATTGGCTACGAACCTCACCGGTGCAGCGGCGCGGGACCGGGTTCGGGAGGGCGCGGAGCGCGGCGCGGATCAACGCGATCCTGGTCAGCATCCGCGAGTTCTATAAGCACGCCGTGTCGATGGGTTCGCTGGACGCCGGCGTGTTGGATGCGCTGTACGTGGTCGGGGATGACCGCTTCTACCCGGCACACGTGCGCCGCGAGGACGGGATGATGCGCACGGTGCTGCAGCCGTTGCATCGCGTTCCCGTGACGCGTCGCGCGAGCGTTGACGACGCCAAGCCCGAGGAGTTCGCCCGGCTCGTCGGCGCGTGCGAGCGGTGGCGCGACCGGTTCTTGCTGGGTGTCATGTATTTCGCCGGGTTACGCGTCGGTGAAACGCTTGGTCTGCGTCTGTCGGATCTGCATTTCGCTGATTCGTCGGGTGCGCTGGGCTGCGCCTATCCCGGCGCGCATCTGCATGTCGTTCCGCGCGCGAATGTCAACGGCGCGCGCGTGAAGGGGGAGCGGTCGCGGATCGTGCCGGTCGAGGGCCCGCTGATCGGCGCGTTTGATCACTATCTGCGGCGCGAGCGGGACGCCTGCGCCGTGGCGGCCGGCTGCGATTTCGTGTTTGTGAACTTGTGGAGCGAGCCGTTGGGCGCGCCGATGAAGGTGTCACGGGTGCACAAGCTGTTCCTGTCGCTATCGGCGCGGGCGGGGCTTGAGCGGCCGGTGCATCCTCACATGTTGCGTCACAGCGCAGGGACGGCGTGGGCAGCGGCCGAGGGGATGGACGCCGCGCAGGTTCTGTTGGGGCACGTGTCGCCGTCGAGCGTCGAGGTGTACGTGCACCCGTCCGAGGAGCGTCAGCGCGAAGCCGTCAGACAGATGGCGAAGCGGTTCGAGGGCGCCCACACGCGCGGGGGTGGGCGGTGACGCTCGCCGCGGTCGCGCTGGGGGAGTCGCCGCCGTCCGTGGCCGGGCGTGCGGTGGGGTTGCTGCGCGGCGCGCTGATCGAAGACGTGCTGGTCGAGTTGGGTTGGGACGCGGACGAGTTGACTGTCCACCCGGTGGCGGGGCATCCGAGCTTCGGCTTTCGCGTCTGCGAGGTGCAAGGTTGCGAGGGTCTAGGCACGCACCGAGGGAAGGTGTGTTGCACCTGCCGGGAGCGGTTTAAGCGGTCTGTGGCGGCGGGCCGCTGCGGTGATTTGGACGAGTTCAAGCGGATCGGGCGAGACCCGCCGCGCCAGCGGCAGCCCGAGCGGATGTGCGCGGTGTGCTGCGTGGCACCGGATCACCTGCGACCCGCCGTCGCGGGTGGCCTTTGTCGCGCGCACGACGCGCTACGCAGGCGGGTCGGGCTGGCGCTCGACGAGTTCGTCGCGCTCGACACCGTCGTTCCGTTGAGAACGTTCGGCGTCTGCCAGCGGGAAGGCTGCGAGCGCGTCGCGGTCGCCCGCCGGCATCGACTCTGCCGGCCATGCGAGCGGCAGTGGCAGCAGTCCGCCCGCACGGACTTCAGCGTGTTCTGTGCGGACCGATACGTGGCTGAGGATTTGGCGTGGGTCGCGGCGACCTCCCTTGACGGGCTACCCGAGCAGCTCAGGTTGGAGCTCTTGTTTGTCGCCCAGCGGTTCAGCGAGCAGCTGCGCACGCGCTCGCGCGAGGAATGGCGCGGTCTGGTCCGCGACGCCCGAGCCGCCGGAGTCGGGTCGCTGCTGGAGCTTGACCGCGGCGAGGCGAGCTGCCAGGTGCGATTGGCGCGGCGGCTCGCCAAGCACGAGCTCGGGGTGCTCTACGCCGACCCGGAGACAGAGTTCGCGGGCGATGTCTGGGATTTGCGAAAGGTCGGTCTCGCGGCCGCGCGCAATGCCGTCCGGTTGGACTTCTCAGTGATCGCGCAGGGCTGGCTCCGGGAGGCGGCCAAGGGTTGGGCTCGCGGCCGGGCATCGACCAGCAAGAACGCGGCGGGCTTGCAGTCGACGCTGCTCGCGGTTGCGCTGCTGTCGGAGTCACTCGCGCTGCGCGAGGACAGCGGACGTGACAGATCCGCTCTCGCCCGGGTCGACGTGCGCGCGTTCGTCGAACGCGTCGGCCGGCTTCACCGCGCCGGGCGGCTATCCAAGACCGGCTACTACCAGAGCCCCACCAAGGTCCGCCAGTTCCTGCGCGAATGCAAAGACTTCGGGCTGTATGAGCCAGGCGAGCCGCTGCATCGCCTCAGCGGCGAGTTCGCCGTCTGGCCGCAGGACGTGCGCAGGCCGCCGGAGGACCAGGACGACGGCGGCGAGGGGCGCGCACTGCCCCAGGTGGTGATCGACCAGCTGCTGTCAGACACCTACCTTGACCTGCTGGCCGTCCGGCATGGCGAGGACGTCTGCATGATGCTGCGGATCCTGGCCGACACGGGTCGTCGTCCCGGCGAACTGGCCGCGTTGATGGCGACATGCCTGGAGCGGACCGAGTTCATCGACGAGGAGACCGGCGAGCTTGCGAGCGCGTGGGTGCTGGTGCACGACATGCCCAAGGTGGCCGTCAAGCACTATCGGCTGTTCATCGCGCAGTCGACCGCACAGCTGATCATCGAGCAGCGCGAGCGCGTGGTCGCCCGCTACCCGGGCACGCCGCTGTCGGCGCTGCGCCTGTTCCCGCGCGATATGCGCAACCCACATGGGACCTTGCCGGCGTCCTTGGGCCGGCTCAGCGATGCCGTTCGCGGCTGGCGCGACGGGCTACCCAAGCTCGTCGGCACCAGCGGCGAGGACTACCCGCGCGAGCGGGTGATCCCCTACGCGTTTCGTCACAGCTTCGCGCAGCGCCACGCCGACAACGGCACGCCGCTGGACGTGCTGGCAACGATGATGGGACACCGCACGATCGACACCACGCGCGGCTACTACAAGGTGGACAAGTCGCGGATGCGCAAAGCCGTCGCGCGCGTGTCGGAGATGCAGCTCAACCACGCCGGCAACCGCATCAGCACAGGCTTCGCCGGACTGGTCGACGCCGAGTATGACCGCTACCGGGTCGGTCAGATCGCGGTCGCGTTCGGCACCTGCCACGAGCCCAGCAACGTGAAGTCCTCAGGCCAGTCGTGCCCGTACCGGTATCGCTGCTTCGGCTGCACCCATTTCCGCACCGACCCGTCCTACCTGCCCGAGCTGCGCGGGCACCTGCAGAAGCTGCTGACCGATCACGAGCGCCTGAACGCCGCCACCGACGGGATGCTCGAGGACTGGGCCCGCCGCGACGCCATCCCGGCGCCCGAGGAGATCGTCGCCGTGCGCCGGCTGATCCGCAACGCCGAAGCGATGCTCGACGGGCTCGCCCCTGCCGAGCGCGCCTCGCTCGATGAGCTGTTCGGCGTGATCCGCCGCGCCCGCGCGAACATCGACACGGCGCTCCCGCTCCACCTCAGCCACACGGTCCGCCAGCCCGCGCCGACCTTGTATCCGCAGGCCGCCAGCGGATCCTCGGCATGATCGGCGAAGACCGGACGGCCGCCGCGACGGCCCGCAAGCGCGCTGACAGCGAGCACAAGCGCGAACGGGTCCTGACCGTCGCCCGCGCGTGGGTCGATCGCGGCCAGGACTTCTCCTGGGAGCAGCTCGCCCGCGGCGCGCAGATCAACCCCGGTTTCGTTCACCGCGCGCCAGGGCTGAAGGCCGAGATCGAGGCTCTGCGTCAGGGAGCGGCCGTCGAGCTGGAAGCCGGCTTGCGCAGCGGGACCGCGCTCACGATGGCCTCGGTGAAGGCCGAGAACGTGTTCCTCAAGCGGCGGTTGCACGAGCGGGAGCAGGACGTCGCAACGCTCAAACGCAGGCTCGGCGAGGCGCTCGGCCAGGCGATGACCGACCCCCAAGCCCCGACCGACCAGCAGCTCACCGAGCGGATCACCGAGCTCGAGCAACAGCTGTTCGAGACGCGAGAGGCGCTGCGCGACCGCGACGAGCAGCTCCAAGCCGTCCGCGCGCTGAACCAGCGACTGCTCAAAGAGAGCAACGCGCGAGGAGCGCGATGAGCGACGCGCCGTGGCCGGCCGCACCCGCGGAGGCTGTGTTTCACGGGCCCGCCGGCGAGTTCGTGCTGCGCACCGATCCGCACACAGAGTCTCATCCGATGGCGCTGCTGTCGCAGTTCCTGGTCGCGTTCGGCACCGCGACCGGCCGCAACGCCCACTACAACGTGGAGGCCTCCCATCACCATGGGAATGAGTTCGTCGTGCTCGTCGGCCCGACATCGAAGGGGCGGAAAGGTTCGTCCTGGGATCACGTTGAGGCGTTGATGCGCGATGTCGACGCGGGCTTCGTCGAGCACTGCGTTGCTTCGGGGATGAGCTCCGGCGAGGGGCTGATCGCCGAGGTCGCCGACACCAGCGAGAACGAGCTGCCGGTCGGCGAGAAGCGCAGGCTCGTCGTCGAGTCGGAGTTCGCGCAGGTGATGAAAGTGCTCGCGCGCGAGGGCAACACTCTCTCGCCGGTGATCCGCAACGCTTGGGACGGGAAGACGTTGCAGACGATGGCGAAGAACAGTCCGCTGCGCGCGACCGGCGCGCACATCGGCATCGTCGGGCACATCACCAAGCAAGAGCTGCTGCGCCACATCACCGCCACCGAGCTCGCCAACGGCTTCTTCAACAGGTTCATGGTCGTGGCTGTCCAGCGCTCAAAGACGCTCCCGTTCGGCGGCCGGCTCGGTGGAGACGATCTCGCCCGCGTCCGCGAACACGTCCGCCTCGCCGCCCGCTTCGCCGCCGTCGAACAGTGCATCTCGTTCGACGGCCCGGCGCGCGAGCGCTGGATCGCCGCCTACGACGAACTGTCACGCGGCGAGGCCGGGCTCGCCGGCGCCGCCACCGCACGCGCCGAAGCACACACCGTTCGCGTCGCGCTGCTCTACGCACTACTCGACTGCTCCGACGTGATACGACTGCAGCACCTCGAAGCGGCGCTCGCGTTCTGGGCTTACAGCGCCGCGTCCGCGCGCTGGGTATTCGGCGACAGTATCGGTGACCCGACCGCCGACGAGATCTGGGCGATGGCACGGGAGCGCCACGACGGAATCAGCCGGACCGAGGTCTCCAACCTGTTCTCACGCAACAAGAAAGCCCGCGAGATCGACCGCGCGCTGCAAGCGCTGACCGACGCCGGACGACTCGAACGCGCCACCGTCCGAGACGCGTGCACGGACCGCACCCTCACCGTCTGGCGCCCAGCCAGCGAGGCCACGGAACTCGGCAGCCTGACCGTGCGCAGCCGGGGCTGAATGCTGGATGTCTCGTGCGGCGCCGTCGATGCTGTCGTTGCCCCGGATGGCGTGTGATGGCGCAAGCGTCCGATCGTAGTCTTGACGAGGCGATGGACGACCGCACCGGGCACCCTTGGCGATGAGAGGCCCCTCGGCGCGTGGCTGGAATTCGGTTCTCGCCACCACGGCGGTGGCGATCGTCTGGGCGCTCGCCGGATGTGCCAGCTCGGCGCCACCCGCCAGCCGGCCGGCGGCAACAGGCATGCTCCCGGCACCCTGTTCGGCCAAGGCGCCGGTGAGCGTGCCGGCCGAGCGCTGGTCTGCGGCGCGCGGGGAGCTAGCGCCGGCGGGCGCGAGCGCGATCCGCCTATGCCGCTACTCCGGCCTGAACGCTCACCCCCGCTTGACGCTCGCGGGCTCGCGGCTGCTGGTGAGCCGCAGCCTCGTGCAGCAGCTGGTGAGCGAGTTTGCCCGCCTCCCATCGCTGAGCGGAGCCGTCGCCTGCCCGAACGAAAACCTGTCGCAGATCCTCGCGCTGCTCTCCTACCCGGCTGGGCAGCAGGTGACGATCAGCGTCGGCTTGACCGGGTGCGCGCTGGTTACCAACGGCAGCGTGCACCGGACCGCCGCGGGGATCGGCATGCCGCCGGCGTTCGGGCCGCAGCTGGTCGCCCAACTCGAGCAACTGGTCGCCGCGGGGCCGCAATCGAACCACAACGGCACCGCGAACGGGCTCGCGCACGGCCACTGGACCGTGCTCGCCCGCTCACCGCTCGGCAGACGCTATGCGCCGACGTTTGTCTGGGACGGCCGCGAGCTGCTCGAACTCGGCGGGACGGCCGCCGGGCGATACCGTGGCGCTCCGCAAGACAGCGGCGCGGCTTACGCCCCCGCGCTGCGGCGGTGGCGGCGCATCGCGGCGGTGCCCCCCGTCGTCGAGCCGGTCTACGCCGCGTCGGTGTGGACCGGTCGGCAGGTGTTCGTGTTCGGCGGCCCGCCCAGCTCACATCAAGCGGGCATCAGTTGTTGCGTGGCCGGGCTCTACAACCCCGCGACCGATCGCTGGACGGTCAGCCCGAAAGCGCCGCTGGACCAGCTCGAGCAGCCCACAGCCGTCTGGACCGGAACCTCAGTCATCCTCGCCGGCCTTCACTACAACGGTCACCAGCAGCTCGAAATCGCCAGCTACGATCCCGCCAGCGACACCTGGACGAGGTTCACTCCGCCGATCAGCCCGCAGCACGCGCCGCTGGGGCTGGCGATCGTCGTCGCCACCAACGACGATGTGCTGTTGTGGTCGCTGTGGCAGCGGACCAAGCCGACCGGTCGCTGCTTTGCCGGCACCTGCTACGGCGTGGATGTGCTTCGACTTGGCCCGTCAGGCAGCTGGGCGAACGTCACCGGGGCCTGGCCGCAGGCGCACACCGTCGATGGCCCGATCTTCACCGGCAGCAAGATCCTGCTGGCGCCCGGCCAGATCTGGTGCGGAGCATGCAGCCACCCGCCGCCGGTCAACGAGCACGGCTACGAGGTCGACCCGAAGACGCTGCGTCTGACACCGATCCCGCACGGACCGCTCGACGACCTCGGCCCACAGATCGTCTGGACCGGCGCCGCCGAGCTCTCGTTCAACTCCGGCGGCGAGATCAGCGGCCCCGGCGTGAGCGTTCTCCCCGGCGATATCGCGATCTGGAACCCAAACACCCGCCGATGGGCGAGAGGGCCCAGAGCACCCAAGCAGATCGACGACGCGCCAGCGGTCTGGAACGGCAACCGGCTCTACGTGCTCGCACACGACGGCAGCCTGCTCGCCTACGGACGTTGAGGAGCGAGGCAGCACAGCCAGCTGGCTAGCTTCCTGACCACGCCAGCGCGCTGATAGGCCGACGCGCCCGGCGCACCGGGTCCAGTTCGCCCTCCGGGCATCGCCCACTTCGTACTTTTCGTACTTCGTAGATGCGTCGCCACCGCCCGCTTCTGGGGACCTGGCGTTTACGAGCAGCAGAGGTCTGCCAAACGTTGCGGCCCACCAGCACAGGACAACGGGTGGAACGGGGGCACAGAATCTGAAACTTCGCGAACCGGGTCTTCATGCGGTAGTTGCCGCCGCCGGTCGGCGCCATCTCGATCTCGGTCACCGTCTGACCGAACGTCGCCGCCCACGCGTCGAACTCACCCACGCCGGCGTGCTCGAGCAGGTCGGGGCGCAGGTAGCGGCTCATCACGTGCGCCTCGGTCACCGAGTTGGCGATCGGGGTGGCGGTGGCCATCGTCACCACCCGCTCGCCGTGACGTCGGCGGAGGTACTCGAGCTTCATGTGCAGGTCGCTGGCGCGCTGGGAGCCCTCGATCGCCGCGTCGGGAATGTTCGATTGGGTCCGCAGGTTCTTGTAGCTGTGCGCCTCGTCGATCAGCAGATAGTCGATCCCCGTCTGCTCGAAACACAGGCCGGCATCCCGCGGCCCGTCGAGCAGCTTCTGCAGCCCTTCCTCGGCGCGCATGATGGCCTTCTCCAGCCGCTTGACGGTCAGGCCCCGTTCGCCGCTGGCGCGCTCCAGCGTGGCTCGCAGCTCGGCGATCTGACCACGCTGGTAGGCGGCCTCGGTCTCGGTGCTGACAGGCAGCCGTCCAAACGCCGAGCGGGTGAGGATCACCGCGTCCCAGTCGTTGGCCGCGGCGCGGGCGACGAACGCGCGGCGTTTCTCGCCGGCGAGATCGTCGCCGGACGCGGCGAGGACCCGCGCGCGCGGGTAGAGCTGCAGGAACTCGCGGGCGAACTGCTCGAGCATGTGGTTGGGCACCACCACCGCCGGCTTGGCGACCAGCCCGAGGCGGCGCAGCTCCATCGCCCCGATCACCATCTCCGCCGTCTTACCCGCGCCGACCTGGTGAAACAGCCCAACCGCCGGCTCGGCGAGCATCCTGGCGACCGCGGCGCGCTGATGCTCGCGCGGTGTGAACGTGCGCGCGAGGCCGGGAAGCGTGAGCCGCTCCCCCTCCCGCGCGTAATCCCTGAGCACGATCGCGTTGAACCGCCGGTTGTACTCGCCAGCCAGCGCTCGAGCGCGATCGGGGTCCTCCCAGCACCATTCGGCGAACCGCTCCTGCATCGCCTGCGCCTTCTCCTGCGCCGCCGCGGTCTCGATCGGGTTGACCACGCGACGGCCGTCGTCTGTCTCGTCGGTGACCTGGATCGGCCGCTGCTCCAAGACGGCCTTGGCTAGCTGCGGGGCGGGCATCCGCTGGGTCCCCCACTCGCTGGCAGCCTTCACCGTCCAGCCGCGGCCCCGGACCGCCCAGATCGTGCCGGCGGGATGCTCCAGCTCGATCGACGGGTCCTCGAGCAGCTGCTCCAGGAACTGGCGGTGCGTGTCCGCGTCGATCCACGCGGCGCCCATCCGCGGCTGGATCTCCCCCGGCCCGAGCTCGGCGGGCAGCACCCGCTCCAGCGCCGCCACGTTGACCGCAAGCTCAGGCTGGTCGACGGCGGCCTGGCGGGCCTGGTCGAGCTTGACGCGCACGTTCCCGGACAGGTACTCGGCGGCCGGCACCAGCCGGTCCTGGGCGGGGTCGTGGTAGACGAGCTCGCCGAGCCGCTCGCGCGCCTCGACCGCGTCGACGCCGAGCAGCCGGGCGATCTCCTCGAGCACGACCCGGCCGCGGGTGTCCAGGCAGATCGCGAGCGCGTCCTGCGGCGTGTCCGCGCCCAGCCGCGGGGCGCGGGGCGCGACCATCCGCTCTGACAGTAGCCCCGCGGGCCGCGCGCTCTGCGTCTCCTCGTCGAAGATCTCAAGCGCGCTGACCAACGGGCCGAACGGATCGCTGCGCAGCAGCCGCAGCGCGGTCGGCGTCACGCGCGCCAGCCGCTCCTGTCCGGTGTCGGCGTCGGTGCGGCCCGTGCGGCGGGTCGTGAAGCGGTTCAGCGGCCCGTAGCGGCGGTGGTAGTCCTCATAGCGGCGGCGAAGCTCCGCCCGCAGCGCGGTCGTCTCGGGCGTGTCTTCGATTGTGGAGGCCTCGGCCTCGAGCAGCGTCCGGGCGCTGTCGCGCAGCTCGAGCAGCGCCCGCAGCTCCACCCGCGCGCCGGCCGGCACCACGAACGGCTCGCGCACGCCTTGGCTGACGATCGTGAAGCTCCCGCCGGGCTCGACGGTCAAATGACCGTCCCACAACCCCTCGGGCGCGATCGCGATCGGCGCTGACGTGTCGCCGTCGCCCGCCGCGGTTGTGAGCGACGTGTCGCGCAGGCCCACGAGCAGACCGGCGGCGCGCGCGTCGGCCACGAGCCGGTCAAGCGCGTCTCGTAGCCGCCCGGGGGTGTCCTCGAGCCGCTCGGCGAGCACATGCAGCGTCTGGTTGCCGTACATGCCGTGCCCGACATGCAGCTCGCCGAGCACCAGCTCGGGCCGCTCGGCCAGCAGCGCGTTCACCCTGACCGGCTGGCCGTCGACGTCGAGCGGTCGGGTCGCGACCCACCGCTCGTCGCGGGCGGGCCGCCCCGCGGCGCGGCGGCGCAGGATCAGCAGGTCCATCAGCGCGTCGGTGCCGGCGACGCGACGGTGCGCGCCGGTCGGCAGCCGCACCGCCCCGACCAGGTCCGCGAGCGCGCTCATCTCCCGCCGCGCCACGGGGTTGCCGGAATCCAGCGTGTAGTGGCTGGTCAGCACGCACACCAGCCCGCCCGTCCTGACCAGCGCCAGCGACTTGAGGATGAAGTGGTTGTGCAGGCTGTGGCCGGCCGGGTTGTGCTGCGGGTCGTGCAAGCGAACATCGGCGAACGGCACGTTGCCGATCGCGAGATCGAAGTAGCCGTCGGGCAGTCGCGTGGCCGCGAACGACTCCGCGCGCACCCGGGCGTGCGGGTACAGCGCCCGAGCGATCCGGGCGGTCGCCGGGTCAAGCTCCACGCCGACCAGCTCCAACCCGGAGGGCGCGAGGCCGAGGAAGACCCCGGCGCCGCAGCCCGGCTCCAGCACCCGCCCCTCGCCGAACCCGAGCGCCCGAACCACGTCCCACATCGCTCGCGCGATCTCCGGATCGGTGTAGTGCGCGTTGATCGTCGTCCGCCTGGCGGCCTCATACCCCTGCTCGCCAGTCAGCTCGAGTAGCCGCTGCCGCGCTTCCGCCCACTCGCCGCGCTGCTCGTCGAACACGTGCGGCACCGCGCCCCACCCCGACCACGCCGCCAGCAGCTGTTGCTCGACCGCGGTCGCGAACCGCTCCTCCTCCTCGATGACGCGCAGGACCTCGAGCGCAGCCAGGTTCGCCTGCACACGCGCGCGAGGGCCGCTCGGGGCCAGCTGGCCGCCCGCCGGCGGCGCGAACCGCACAGGCGCCGCGACGTCGCCAGCTACGTCCCGGGCTCGTCCTCCTCGTGCAGGATCGTCCAGATCTCCCGCTCGAACGCCATGTGCTCGCTCACCACCCCATCCAGCTCCTCCTCGTCCTCCTGCCCCTGAGAGGGCGGTGCGATCAGGATCAGCTCCGGCAGCACGATCTCCTCCGCCTGCAGCCGCGCCATGTTCAACCGCCCCACCTTCTCCAAATAGGTCTCGCTGGGCGGGTCCGATCCCGCCAGCCGATCCTGAAGCTGCTGGATCTCGCTCTCCGCCCTCTCCCCCAGCTCGCTGAAGAACGCTTCCCGCTCTGACTCCGGGATCGCCTGGTAGCGGGCCGGGTCGGTCTGCTGCCAGTGACGGATCGCCAGGTGGGCGTACTTGTTCATCGCGCGCACGCTCGGGGTCCGCCCAGAGCGCGTCGAAGGAGAGCTGCCCGTCGTTATAGCCGCCTTGGCGTCGCTGCGCCATCTCAACGGCTCCCGCTGCCGGCGAGCGGTGGCCGGCGTCGGGCGGGTGCAGTGCGGACGTCTGGATCGCATCGCATCAGCAAGCCGTTGCAGCAGATCGCTGCTCACGGTAGCCCGGCTGCCGGCGGACACGCTGTCCTTTGTCAAATCTTGCCGCTCTTTCGGTCGATTCCCGCCCCTCCCCTCTCCCCGCTGCCCGACGTTCTCAAATGCCCTTGAGCTTTTGATGGGCCGAGGCGGCGCGTAGCGTGCGGGCCGAGAGCAGGTGTCTGAGGTTCAGCGGCGGACGTTGTTGCTACTGGAGGCTCTGGTGCGTGAAACCTTGACGCACGGGCGGGCGTCACGGATCGGAGGGTGTGTTGAGCGTGTCGGCGATCTGCTCTCTGAACGCCAGCGTCTGCGTACGCGTCCGGAGCGCTTCGTGCTGTCGTTGGCGGAACAGCCATTGCTGGCGATAGGCGAGGGAGAGGCGGCGCAGCATCGCGATCGGCTCGCCGGTGCGGTGGGCAAGCTCGGCGAGTTCGAGCTGCTCGCTGGTCCGCGGCGGTCGGCGATGGGCGGGGTCGAGTTGGCGTTGGTGGCGCAGCGCCATCTGCTTTCGTCCATCGAGGTCGACTGGCAGCTTCAGGCCAGCGAGCAGGTAGGCGTCGCGAACGGTCATTCGGTAGGCGTCGCTGTCTGCTCGCGGCAGCCATGGGGCGTCGTAGTCGAGTTGGAGCATTCCGTGTTGGAAGAGCGGGTCGCCGGTGTGGTCGGTGTGGACCCATGCCGGCCAGCGGGATTTGCGGAACGTCAGCTGCAGCGCCCGGACGGGCGGCTGCCGGCGGCGGCGCTGGGCGCGGTTCATGTTCGTTTGATGGCGAAGCGCGCTGTCGGCGGTCGCGACCGCGCGCATCCGTCGCGACAGCTGGTCAAGCGCGCCGACCGCGTAGCGCAGCGTCCGCGGGCCGCCCGCGATCTCGCCGGCGCCGACGAGCGCGCCGAGGTGAAGCAGCGCGCCGAGCCCGGTCGCTGGATAGCCCTCTGGGGCGGCTGCGGCATTGCGCTGGTAGCGCGCGACCGCGCGCCGCAGCCGCGCATAGTCGTCGGGGTACAGCGGCCCGGCGCCGGCGGGTCCTGAGTCGACGGCCGCCGTCGGCCCGTAGCGTGCGACTACCCACGCTTCGCGCAACCGGGTGAACGGCCACGCCCGCTGGAGATCCCAGCCCGCGACTTCAAGCGCCCGAGCGGTCGCTTGCTGGGCGATCGCCTCGAGCACGGGACGACGTTGCGCCTGCCGCTCACGAACCCTCGCGACGATCGCATCCGGATCAAACCCACTGGTCTCGCTGGGGAGACCGTAGCGCCACGGTGAGATCCGGCGTCGGGCACTTCGGTGACTGCAGTTTCAGGCGGTTCTGGTCTTGTGGTGGGTTCTTGGGTGCGCGTATCGGGCGCGGGCGCGCGTGTTCTTTGCCAAGCGTCTCGTATCTCTGAAGCGTTCTGATGGGCGATGGTGTTCTCCGGCGTAGCCGGAGCCCCGCAGGGGGGTGCCGAATTTGATTTAGAACCTCCAGAACGCGCCCTACTCGCCGCCGCGGAACAGGCGCGCTGGCGGCCGCGGCGTTGGCGCTCTGCAACGCTGAGCGGCCGGCCGTGGCCTGCGGCGTTGCGGATCCCGGTTTTCGACCCGGTGTTCAGCGCCGGCCCGTAGCGGGCCTGCCAGCGCTCCAGACGACCGGCCGCCGACTGAAGCTCGTCGACGGTGAGCGGCGGCGGCGGACGCAGCTCGAGCTCGGTGCGGCGGTCCT
The DNA here is from genome assembly GCA_049518835.1 of Solirubrobacteraceae bacterium. Taxonomy (GTDB): domain Bacteria; phylum Actinomycetota; class Thermoleophilia; order Solirubrobacterales; family Solirubrobacteraceae; genus Palsa-465. The sequence goes on along the minus strand of JBEKRJ010000022.1, from coordinate 2,093 downwards.
CTCCCTCGAGGTCGATGCCGATCCGCCAGCGCAAGAGGCCCATCGCTTGGAGGTCGGCGAGCCGGCGGCGAACGGCTTGGTGGTGGCGATCGCGATCCTCGAACCCTTCGTCGGTGATCTCCCAGGCGGGGTGAAGCGCCGCCAGCCCCGCGACGAGCTGGCGCATGCTGGTCACGACGGTGCCGCCGGCGCGACCCGCGGCCGCCAGCCGGCGCAGATACCCGAGCTCGGCGTAGCAGCATTTGAACGCGCGGACGTCATAGAGCCGCTCCGCCGCCAGTTCCCCGGCCGCGACGCGCTCGGTCCTGATGCGCGTGAGCAGCGCGAGCACCTGCACGGGCTCGGCCGGCGGGGGCATCGGCGTCGGGGCAACAGGCGGGCATGGCGCCAGCGCGCGAGCCCGCCGCAGACCTCGCGTGCGCGCTGGATCCGGCGTCGTTTGCGGGACATTGACGGTCGCCCGAGCCGACATCTGGCCGAGCAAACAGGCTTAGTTGCAGGTAAAACAGAGTGGCCGCCGACGCGTGGAAGGGTGGCCGTAGGCGCGCCGGAGGGTGGCCAGCCGCTCACGATCACGCTCGCCCGGAGCGTTGCGGCGGAGAGTGGCCGCCGGCTCACGATCGCCGTGGGCAAGACCGTCTCGCCGAAGGGGTGGCTGTTTGCTCACGTAACGGTGGCCGTTCGCTCACGAGTGCGATCCAAGTTCGAGGTCGCGTCGGAGGGGTGGCCGTCGGCTCACGTTGCGGGACTGGGCGGGAGCGGTGGTACGGGCTGGCGAGGGTGGCCGATCGCTCAGCGGGCCAACCGGGTGTTTGGCAGCGCGCAGAGCGGGGTGGCCGTCGGCTCACAAGCCTTCGACCCGGCCGGGTTCCTCGGCGAGGGTGGCCGTCGGCTCACGAGATCGCCGGCGGACGACGGTGCGCGTGACGGTGGCCGTTAGCTCACGAAAGATCGGAGGGTGGCTCTTTGCTCACAGCAGGGTGGCCGTTCGCTCACAGACCCCTGTTGGCGTCCGAGACGGCGATTACGGTGGCCGGCAATGTCCTCTGGCGGTCTCGTTCCGCGGCAGCGTTCGCTGATGCCGATCGGTCAATACGGCTGCGTCGAGGGATGGATGGACGACGATGTCGCGTCCGCGGCCACCCAACTGTTCGGCAGCGGGCCGCGAGGGATGCTCGTGATCGATGCGCGGGAGTTGCTGACCTCGACTGCCCGAGTCGTCGGCGCACAGCTCGGCGAGCTGCACTTCAAGGTGTGGATGGCGATGATCACGCTGCACGTCGCGCACGGGATGCCAGACGACGGCCGCGCGGTCAGCACCGCCGGCGAGTTGAGCCGGCTGGTCTGGGGCGCAGACCGGGCACGGGGAGGCTCGAACACGCGGAAGCTGCTGCGGGCGCTATTCGATCTGCGCCAGACGCAGTTCACGGTTCCCGGCTATGACCTGGTCAACCAGTGCCCGGCACCGGGCGTCTCGGACACGAGCCTGCTGATCAACCTGTATGTCGACGAGACGATCCTGACCGCGTTCACAGAGGAAGCGCATCACATCGACCGGGCCGGTTTCGGCAAGGCGCTTGGCGCCAAGCGGCAGGGGACGATCGCCTGGCGTCTGCATCCCGACTACTCACAGCGGCTGGCAGATGCTGACCTTCGCCGCTTTGACTGGACGAAGGCTCAGCAGCTGCGCGGCGTCGCGCTTGCGTTGTGGATGGTGTTCACCTCTTCTCGCGTCCCCTACCGGGCGGTGTATGACGGCGGCCGGGCGCTTGAGATGGTCGATGTGCCGCTGACGATCGAGCACTGCCACGCGCTGGGCGTACACGCGGCAACGGACGCGGCGCGCCGTCGAACGCTCACCGAGGCCGGCCAGCGGATGTGCGCCGCGGACAAGTCGTTCGTGGCGTTCGAGGCCCATGGCGGCCGAGGCTCGCCCAGCTTCCTGCGGGTACTGCGCACCCCTTCGCTGATGCCGCCGGCTGATCACCCGTTGGGCCGTCGCCCTGGCGGCCAACTCCAGCTAGCCGCTTGATCTGCGCGCTTGGCGCCAGCCGACGACGCGAGGCGACTGTTAGCGTTAGCGAGCGAGCCCC
>JBEKRJ010000021.1:0-17467 GCA_049518835.1 Solirubrobacteraceae bacterium | reverse complement strand
GCGGATCGGGCAGCTTGCCCACCCGACGACGCACGCCGGCGCCGCGACGCTAGACGGCACCGTGTACCTCGTGGGCGGGCGCGGCGACAACACCGACGCCCAGACGGCTGCGGTGTGGGCGATCGATCCGCTGACAGGCCGCGTGCGCCGTGCGGGCCGGCTCCCGCAACCGTTGTCAGATGCGGGCGTTGCGGCCGTCGGCGACGCGATCATCGTCGCCGGCGGGCGCTCTCCGGCCGGCACGCAGTCGGCGGTCGGAGAGCTGGTGCCCGCCGGCTGACGCCGCCGCTCGCCGAGCGCAGCACGAGGTCGACGACCACCAGCCCGAGCGCCATCGTCACGATGCCGATGTGCATCGTGCTGCGGCCGATCCGCGCCAGCAGCGCCGAGGACGTGATCGAGCCGCCGATCGCCGCAACTGGGATCGCCACCGTCGCGATCCCACAGGCCAGCGGCGTCAGTCCGAGGCCGGTCTGGAACATCACGTTCAGCGCGATCATCATTGCGCCCATCGCGCCGATGAACCCGACCACGACCGCGAGGCCGGCAACGTAGGGACGGCGGCGCAGGATCGAGGGTTCGACCAGCGTCGTGCGTCCCTGGCGTGAGCGGCGGGCCTGCAGCGCGGCGAACGCCACGAGCGTCACGACGCCGGCGGCGAGCAACGCGAACGACCACGCCGGCCAGCCGTGCTCGCCGCCTTGGATCAGAAGATCGCGCGCCAGCCGGCGCCGAACAGGTTCAGATCGACGAGGCCGCCGCCCAGCAGTGGTCCCGCCACCGCGGCGAGGCCCATCACCGGTCCGAACACCGCGAATGCTCGCTGCTGTCCGTGATCTCCGAACAGCTCGCGGATCAGCCCGAACCCTTGCGGCACCATGATCGCCGCGGTCGCGCCCGGTCGCGCCCGGTCGCGCCCGGTCGCGCCCAGTCGCGCCCAGTCGCGCGCGGGCGCCGACCAGCGCCTCGGGCGACGGCGTCAAGGCGCAGAGCGCCGATGCGCCGACGAAGCCTGCGATCCCGAACAGCAGCACCCGCCGGCGCCCGAACGCGTCGCCGAGCCGGCTGCCGAGCAGCAGGGTCGCCGCCATCGCGAGCGTATCGGCGGCCGTGATCCACTCGAGGTCGGCATCGGAGCCACCGAGGTCGCGCCGGATCGCGGGAGCCGCGGTCTGCGCGATCGTCGAATCGAGCAGGTCCATCACCGCCGAGGCGAGTACGACGAGGAAGCCGAGCCACGCCGTGCGGTCGCTCGGTCGCGGCCGCGAGGCCGCTGCGGGATCAGTGAGAGTGGTGGTTGAGATGCAGCCAGGGTCTCGAAGATTGCGGTCACTTCAGGTCCGCAATTGAGCTCGCGGCGCGGCGTCTGCGGTCAGCTTCGGTCCGCAATTCGTGAGAAGCTGTGCGCCACGATGGTCCAGACATCCGCCCGCCTGCTCGCGCTTCTGTCGCTGCTGCAGGTCCGCCGCGAGTGGACCGGCCAGGAGCTGGCCGAACGGCTCGAGGTTGGGCCCCGGACGATCCGTCGCGACGTCGAGAAGCTGCGCTCGCTCGGCTACCCGATCCAGGCCGCGCGCGGGGTGGCAGGCGGCTACCGCCTCAGCGCGGGGAGCGAGCTGCCGCCGTTGCTGCTCGACGACGCCGAAGCCGTCGCCGTCGCCGTCGGCCTGCGGACGGCTGCCTCCGGATCGATCGCGGGAATCGAGGAGACCTCGATCCGCGCGCTGGCCAAGCTCGAGCAGGTGTTGCCTTCGCGCCTGCGACGCCGCGTCCGCGCCCTCGGCGACGCGACGTCGGCGTTTGGCGTCGACGGTCCGCGGATCGATGCGGACGTGCTCTCGACCCTTGCGGGGGCGTGTCGCGACGCCACCCGCGTGCACTTCGCCTACGTCGCCCGCGACGAGCGCGCCAGCAGGCGCACGACCGAACCTGCCGCGGTCGTCTACAGCGGCTATCGCTGGTATCTGGTCGCGTTCGACATCGACCGCGACGATTGGCGCACGTTTCGCATCGACCGCATCCGCGGACGCCTGCGGGAGGGGTCACGCGGTCGGCGACGGACGGTGCCGGGCGGCGACCCGGCCGCGTACGTCAAGGCACAACTGCGAAACAGCGCCTCCGCCGAGGCCGCCGCGCTCCCGGGACGGGTCCGGCTGCAGCTGCCGGCCGCCCAAGCCAGCGCGCGGATTCCGGATCGGCATGCGACGGTCGAGCCCGATGGAGAGCAGGCGTGCATCGTCAGCACCCGCGGGGCCTGGTCGCACAGCTTCCTTGTCTGGATGGCGCTGCTCGACGAGCCGTTCGAAGTCCTTGGTCCATCGGAGCTGGCCGACGCGGCGCGCGTCGTGGTCACGCGGCTCGACGCGGCGACGCGGCCAGGCGCAGCGGCGACGGCGGACGGCGGTTAGCTCGTCGCCGGGTGCCTGTCACCCCGGCGGCACGTCATCTCCCCCCACGGGGGGACGCAAAGGTTCACTCGCGCGGGGGACGATAAAGCATTCTCCAACCGTCACCATCGCGTTCATGTCAGTCGCTTGCTCGCACACCTCACCGGGGGGCGGCCGGCGATCAACGGGTGTCATTTCAACGCAAGGAGACGACCGATGAAGCTAAACCGCACGAGCATCACGCTTGGGCTCGTTGTCGGGGCGCTGGCCGGCGGTGCCGGCGGCGCGCTGGCGGCGACCAACGGGAGCACGTCGACAACTTCGACCACGACCACTCCAGCCGCCGCTTTCGGATTCGGGCACGGGTTCTTCGGCGCCGGCCATTACGCCGGCAATTGCGGCGCAATCTTCAGCGCCGCCGCGAGTTACCTCGGCGTCAGCCAGAGCGCGTTGCAGACACAGCTCCAGGACGGTAAGACGCTCGCACAGGTCGCCAACACGCGCGGGAAGTCGGTGTCGGGGCTCGAGGACGCGATGACAACCGCGCTGACGAACAGCGTCAACGCGGACAGCGGGCTAACCGCAGCGCAGAAGTCGGCGATCCTCGCGCAGGCGCGTAGTCACGTTGACGCAATCGTCAGCTCGACCTGCGATCACCGGTTCGCCGGCTTGATGCTCTACCAGTAACAGTCGTTCGCTTCCAGGTGCGGGCGTGTCGATGCCGGCACGCCCGCGCAACCATGGCCGCGGCCCGATCGCCCGCCCTTCGGACCACGCCGCGACGGAGGATCGAGCAGGTCGGGGCTCGGCGCGTGTAGCGCGCTGGGGCGGGGTTGGGGCTCTGCCTCACTCAAGGCGCTCGCCCGCTGCGCGATCGCTGCTCGGCGTCATAGACGTAGCGCACGATCGCCGTCAGCTGACTCGCGGAGAGGCGTCGGCGGACGGGCATCTCACGCGTGAACTGAGCCAGGATCACCGGACTCAGGTCGTACCCGAGCAGGTCCCCTCCCTGGGTGTGGCGAGACTCGTTGCCGATCAGCGAGTGACACTTGCCGCAGTCCTGCGAGAACAGCGCGGAATCGCTGGGCGGCTGCCTGGGGCCGTTGGCAGCGCAGCCGGCCAGCGCCCCGGCGGCGGCCGCCCATGCCAGGAAGCGTCGCATCGGCCCAGCGTACGCACGCCGCGCAGCGCACCTCAGCGCGGATCGTCGAGCTCGATCACGAGCCCTGGATCGAACCCCGCCACCCGCTGATGCGGGTACCCGTACGGATTGCTGAGCACGCGCGCGCCGGCGATCACGACGTCGGTTGCCTGGTGGGTGTGGCCGAAGATCCAGAGGGCGACCTGCCGCGCGTCGATCAGCTCGGTGAGGTCACTGGCGAACGCGCCGGCGAGCGCACGCAGCTCCGGGGACTGCGGCCGTGTGCCGATCAGCGGGGCATGGTGGGTGACCACCACAGTCGGTCCGTCGTGGTGGTCCGCGAGCCGCGCCGTGAGCCAGCGACGGCTGGCGAGATGCAGGTTGCGCGTGTCGCGCGCGGTGAGCGCGCGACCTTGCGGACCGAACGTGATCAGCTTGTAGTCGTTGACCACCCGCTCGCAGACTCGCATCGACAGCGCGCGTCGCGCTGGGCCGTCGTAGTCGAAGTCGCTCCAAAGCGTGCAGCCCAGAAACCGCACGCCGCCGATCATCCGCTGCTCGTGCTCGAGCACGTGTACGCTCGAGCCTGCCGCGGCGCGTCGCAGCTCTTCGAGCAGCTCGGGCAACGCCTGGCCGTAGAGCTCGTGGTTGCCCGACACGTACACCAGCGGCCGGTCGGCTGCCCACGCGCGTGCCCACTCGACGCCGCCAGTGCCGGTGGCGATGTCGCCCGCGAGCACGACGACGTCGGCCTCGACGCGCCCTGGCGCCGGCGAGCCGTGCTCGAGGTGCAGGTCGCTGAGCACGTGCAGGCGCACGTTATCGCCACCCAACGCGCAACTAACTAAAGTAAGTCAAGCGCAAGATGGTCAGTCGTACATTGACTCGAACACGTCCGCGTAGCGGTCGTTGATCACGTTGCGCTTGACCTTGAGCGTCGGCGTCAGCTCGCCTGACTCGATCGACAGGTCGTGATCGAGGAGCACGAACTTCTTGACCTGCTCGACCTGCGCGTAGTTGGCGTTGGCCCGGTCGAGCTCGGTCTGGACCAGCGCGCGTACCTGCCCGTCGTGCGCAAGCGAGGCGCCGTCCTCGGGAAGCCCGCGCTCTTTCGCCCACGGAACGATCTCGTCGAAGTCGAGCGTGATCAGCGCGACGGGATATGGCTTGCGGTCGCCGAACATCACCGCGTGCGAGATGTAGCGCGACTGCTTGAGGTCGTTTTCGATGTTCGCGGGGGTCAGGTTCTTGCCGCCGGCCGTGATGATGATGTCCTTCTTGCGGCCGGTGATCTTCAGATAGCCCTCGTCGTCGAGCTCGCCGATGTCACCCGTGTGAAGCCACCCGTCGGCGAGCGTCTCGGCGGTTGCCGCGGGGTTGCGCCAGTACTCGCGGAACACGTTCGGGCCCCGCATCAGGATCTCGCCGTCCTGCGGTGCGATCCGCAGCTCGACTCCCGGCAGCGCGCGCCCGACGGTCCCGAACTTGAAGTGCTCGAGCGTCGCGACCGCGCCCAGGGCGACCGTTTCGGTCATGCCCCATCCCTCGAGCACGGGTACGCCGGCGGCGTAGAAGAACTCGAGGATCTCCGGGGCGATCGGCGCCGCGCCGGTGACCGCCTTGTCGATCCGGCCGCCGAACAGGTCGCGAACGCGCGCGAAGATGTGCTGGTCGACCTGCTCGAACGGCGCCGCCATCTGCTCGGGCACCGGCTCCCCGCGCTCGCGGCGGCGGCGCACCTCGACGCCGAGCTTGATCGCCTGCGCAAACCGCTCGCGATCCTCGGGACTCGCGTGCTCCTGGAGCTTGATCGCGGCGGCATACAGCTTTTCGAAGATCCGCGGGACCGACGGCAGGTACGTCGGCTTGGTCTCGGCGAGCTCGGGCAGGATCTGCTTGGTGTCGCCGCCGTAGTAGGCGATCGCGGTGCCCTGATCGTAGGACGCGAGGTGCACGGTCAGCGCGAACGCATGGGCGAGTGGTAGATAGAGGTAGGTGACTTCGTCAGCATTGATGAACTTGATCTGCTCGATCGCGTGGCACACGCACATCGCGTTGGCGTGCGTGAGCACGACGCCCTTCGGCGGGCCGGTCGTGCCCGACGTGTAGACGATCGTGTAGTCGTCGCTCGGCTCGACGGCCTGCTGGCGCGACGTCAGCTCGTCGCGGTCGCGGGCGCTGCCTCGTTGGCGCAGCTCGGCGAGCATCAGCTCGCCGCCGCCGGGCTCGATCCCGATCGTGTGCACGAGCTCCGGCAGGCCGCGGCGCACGTGCTCGATCTTCTCGAGCTGCGTTGCGTCCTCGCACACGACCGCCCGCGCGCCCGAGTTGCCGAGCACCCATTCGCACTCCGGGGGCGAATTGGTCGGGTAGATCGGCACGACCACGGCGCCCGCCGCCGAGATCGCGTAGCTCGCCAGCGACCACTCCAGCCGCGTGTCGGACGCCAGCCCGACCCGGTCGCCCCGTTGCAGGCCGACGTCGATCAGCCCGAGGGCGAGCTGCGCGATCGACTCGCCGGCCTGCGCATAGGTGAGCTCGCGCCACTCCTGGTCGACCTTGTAGCGCGCGGCAAGCCGGTCGGCGAAGCGCTCCGCCGCGGATGCCGGCAGCGCCGCCACCGTCGCCGCGATCTGCCTGGTGTCTGTCATCAGCTGATTCTCCGCTCTCTCGCACTGCTTCGAATGGCAACTTTTTCACGTCTGTCGCACGGGCGGTCCGCTACGATGCCGCGAGCGTGCTGGTGCGGTTGTTGACAACCGTGGCGCTTGTTGTGCTGGTTGGGGCCTGGCCAAGTGGCGCAGCGACGGCGTCGACCGATGGGGCGACCAAGGTCGTGCGCTTTCACGGCTACTCGCTGCGCGTGCCCTCGTCCTGGCCGGTCTACGACCTGGCGCGCGATCCGACCGTGTGCGTGCGCTTTGACCGCCACGCGGTATACCTGGGGCGGCCCGGCGCCGATCAAGTCTGCCCGTCGCATGCCATCGGGCGCACAGAGGCGCTGCTGCTCGCACCGCTGGCGGCGGCGAGCGCACGCGCGGGCGGCGCGCCTGGTGGCGCGCTGCCGCCCAGCGCGGCCAGCGCGCAGCTCGCCTTGCCTGCGCACGGCCTGCTCGTGACCGCGACGTGGTCGCGGCACCCCGCGGTGATCGCGCACGCGCTGGGGCTGGACTCGCTGCGCCCGGGTGCGACCGGCGCGGTCCTGCGCTCCAGCCCTGCTGCGGCGGGCACTCAGCGCGCCGGGTCGCCCGCGTCGAGCGCCGGCGAGGCGACCGCGGCCGGCGCCCTCGCGCACGTGGGCGGCGGCGGGGTGCTGGCCGCTGCGGCGGGGGGCGGAGCGCTGGCCCATGCGGCCGGCGTCTACACCGGACTCGGGTTCGACGCCTGCTCCGCTCCGAGCGCGGGCCGGATGAGCGCGTGGGGCGCCTCCCCTTACCGCGGCATCGGGATCTACATCGGCGGCGCCAACATGGCCTGCTCGCAAACGAACCTGACCCCGGCGTGGGCGGGCGCGCAGTCGGCCGCGGGTTGGCACTTGATCCCGACCTACGTCGGGCTGCAAGCGCCGACTGCATCGTGCGGCTGCGCGACGATCGATCCGAGCGTCGCGTCGGGCCAGGGAGCGGCGGCGGCCAACGACGCCGTCGCCCACGCGCAGGCGTTGGGAATCGGTGCCGGCAACCCGATCTACGACGACATGGAGTCCTACCGGCGCACGCCGGCCGCCAGCGCCGCCGTGCTCGCGTTCCTCGGCGGCTGGACCGCGACCCTGCATGCGGACGGCTATCTGTCGGGGGTCTACGGCAGCGCGAACTCAGGCATCCGGGATCTCGTCGGCGCGTTCGGCGGCGCCTACGCCGAGCCGGACGACATCTGGATCGCCGACTGGAACGGACAGCAGAGCACCAGCGAGCCAACCGTCCCCGCCGGCGAGTGGGCCGCCCACCAACGGCTGCACCAGTATCGAGGGGCCCACGACGAGACCTACGCGGGGGCGACGCTCAGCATCGACGGCGACTACCTCGACGGCGCGACCGCCGGCACCGGCTCGGCGCCGGTCGCGGCCTCGGCCGCCAAGACCGTGATTCCGGACGGCACGTTCGTCGAGGTGTACGGCAGCGCCGAGGTGTACGAGATCGCGGGTGACGCGCCGCTGTTCGTCGACGACTGGGCGGATGTCGGCGGCCCCGATCCGGTCACCACGATCAGCCAGGCGCAGTTCGACGGACTCAACCCGGCTCCCGCGGACGGCACCTTCCTGACCACGGCCGCAGGTACCGTATACCGCGTCGCGGGCGGAGCACCGCTGTTCGTCGGCAGCTGGGCGGGCTTTGGCGGCGCCCAACCGGCGGTGCTGGTCGACCAGTGGGACATCGACAACGTCGGCAACCCGCTCGCGCACCTGAACCCGCTGCCGGCCAACGGGACCTTCTTGCAGACGACGACCGGCGGGCTGTACCGGGTCGCGGGCGGAGCGCCGCTCGGCGTGTCGAGCTGGGCGCGGGTCGGGGGCGAGCAGCCGGCCGTGGTGATCGACGAGTGGGACATCGACAATCTCGTCGACCCGCCCGCGCACTTGAATCTGATTCCAGCCGACGGGACGCTCGTCGAGGGGATGCCGTCGCGCACGTACTGGGAGTTCCTCGGCGGGGCGCGCAAGCCGATCCCGGCAAGCACCGACGCGGTCGGAGTCGACGATCTGGCGCTGCTGGCGTTTGCCGCGCTGCCGGCGCCGGTCGTCAACTGCGTCGTTCCGGGGCTCGCGCGGATGACGGTCGCGCAGGCGCGAGTCGCGCTGTCGCAGGCACACTGCCGGCTGGGCGAGGTGCACGCGCCCAGGCGCGTGGCTGCGCGCCACGTGCTACGGGTCGTCAAGCAGGCCGTGGGCGCGTTCACGACCCATGCACAGGGCTACCGGGTCGCGGTCACCGTGCGGTGAGCGCTCCCCGCTGAACGCCTGCGCGTCGCCGGCCGGCGACGGCGGCGCCGTGACCGGTCGCGCGAGCGGTCTTGCACGTGCTTGGGCGCCGCCGGTGCCGGCTGAGCGTTGCCGGTCGGCGACAGCAGCCCGATGGCGAAGTCCGAGAATACGAGCGCGCGGCCGCCGAAGCTCGACAGCAGGTTGAGCTTCACGTACCGGGCGCTGACCGGCGCGGCCAGCGTGTACTTGTAGGAGCTGCCCTCGCAATCGGGATTGGTGCCGGCCAGCACCGTGGTGTAGGCGACGTTGTTGGCCGACACCTGGATCGAGTAGCGCTTGGGGTTGCGCGGGTCGCACTGCGAGAACAGGTCGAGCACGAACGTGTTGACGGGCTCGGGCGAGCCGAGGTCGAAGGTGACCCATCCGTTGTCGGGGCCGGTTGTGAACCAGTTCGTGTCGTCCCGGCCGTCGGAGGCGTTCTGGCGGTTGACGAAGCTCGGGATCGGGCTGGAGGCGATCACGGTTACCGGGTAGCGGGTCCACGACTCAGACGCGGCACCCGTCGTGCGGGCTCCGACCTGCGGGCCGTACAGATCGGGCAGCGCGACGCCGGCCGCCAGTCCCGGGTTGGTGAAGTCGAACTCGCCGGCTTGGGGGTCGGTGAACTGCGGCGTGAACAGCTGACCGTGAGCCTCCCAGCCGAGGTGTGACTGAACCGCCGCGAGCGTCGCGTAGGTCGGATGGGGGGTGTCCCAATTGGCGTAGTAGATCGGCGCCGAGCCGGAGTAGTCGTTGCCGTCGAAGGTCACGTGGGTGCCCCGGACGCTGGGGAAGTCCTGGACGTGCACGTCACCGGGACTCGCGAACACGTTGTCGCGCACATCGAGGTAGTCCGAGCTGGGCAGGTTCATCCCGAGCGCGATGTCGGCGTGCGTGTTGCCATACGAGGTGTTGTGCCAGATCATCGTCCACTGCCCGCTGCTCAGCCCCCACCTCGGCAGCACGGTCGGGTCGGAAACGTGCTTGGGGTCATAGCCCCAGACGTTGAAGTAGGAGACGTTGTCCTCGACCAGGTCGCCGGTCGCGCTCTCGAGCGTGATCCCGCACCAGTTGAGATACAAGCGGTTGCCGATGAAGCTGTTCTGAAGGCCACCCCAGTCGCGGATGCCCTCCTTGCGCACGAGGAAGATCTCGTTGCCCTGCACGGTCATGTGCTCGGCGAACAGCAGCCAGATCCCCATCGACTCGCCGCCCGGACCGATGTCGTAGATGCGGTTGTCGCTGACGACGACGTCGTGCACGAGCCCCGGGGTGCCGTTCCAGCCGAGCACGATTCCGTAGCTCCACAGGCCGCCGGAGTGCACGTCGTGGATGTCGTTGTCGGCGATCGTGTCACCGTAGGTGTCATAGCTGACGATCCCGGCGGCTCGCCCCGAAGGGCTTGCGATGTCGCGGACCTCAAAGCCCTCGATCGTGACCCCGTGCACGCCGTTGACGAGGATGATGCCGACCTCTCTGGTGTTGTCGCCGTCGACGATCGGCTTGCTGGCACCGACACCCGCGAGCGTCACGCCGTCGTCGCGCGGGGTCAGCTGCACCTGCTCGTGATAGATCGACGGCGCGACCTGGATCGTCGCGCCGGCGGGAACGGTCGCTACCGCCTTGCTGATCGTGCACCAGGGCGTGACCGTGCTCTGGGCCTGTGCGACGGTGTAGGAATCACTGCAGCGTCCGGCGAGCGAGCTGCCGTCGACATAGTAAGTGCCGGTGCTCGCGCCGGCCGGCGAGGCGAGGCCGATCAGCATGCCGGTGGCGCAGGTGACCGCGGCACATGCCAGGCGGATGCGGCGGGCGCACCCGCGCGCGGTGAAGGTCTTGATCGAGCTGCACATCGGCGTCAGCCCGGTACTCGACCGCGCCGTTTTTCGCGTTGAGGCTCACTGGACGACTGGGCCGTCACGGCCCGGCGGCTCGCCGGGCGCATTGAGCATGCGCGTGAACGCGGTCGCCAACGTCGCGAGCTCGGCTGGGCCCAGAGCGTCGATGAATGCGGCCTGGACGAACGCGAGCAGCTGTGTCTGCGCGGATGCGGTCAGGGCGCCGCCTCGGCGCGTCAGCGTCACGTTCGTGGCGCGGGCGTCACTGGGACAAGATCGGCGCTGCGCGAGGCCCCGCTGCTCGAGCAGGTCGATCACGCGCGAGACGCGGCTGAGGCTGAGGCCCATCGCCTGCGCCAGCTCGGTCTGCTTGAGCGTCTGCCGCGCCGCGATCGCGAGCCGGCCGGTGATCCCGAGCATGCTGATGCTGAGATCGAACTCGCGCCCGAGCAAGTCCTCGGCGTCGCGCCGGAGCCGTCGTGAGACCTCGAGCAGCCCCTCCCACGCGATCGCCTCGCCGCGGGTCCAATCGCTTTGCGTCTGGGGACCCATCATGTGCAGCGCCCGCGCGGCGACGGCGGCCGCCTCGGTCCCAGGAGCAGGCCCGGTACGCGGCGGCCGAGTCGGCGCTGGGGAGTGCGTCACCGCTGTGCCTGGGAGACGACGATCCGGTTGCCGGCAGGGTCGGTGAGCACGAGCCCGGTGCGGCCGTCGGCCGCGACACCCGGCACGAGCCCGGTGCAGCTGTCGGCCGCGGCCGCGCGCGCGGCGAGTGCGTCGAGGGCCCCGTCGCCGCGCAGGATCAGCTCGAAGCCGCGCATCCCGGCCGTGCCGGCCGGGGCCTGGCGTGCGCCCCGTCCATGCCAATCGTTGATCGCGATGCGATGCGGGAATGCGCCGCCGGCGCTGAGGTCCGCCATCCCGATCGACGCCATCAACGCGTGCTCCTGGAATCCGACCACGTCGCGGTAGAACGCGTAGGCGGCGGCCAGATCACCGACGTGCAGGTGCACGTGTCCGACGTAGGAGCCGGGCGCCAATGCGACGCCGACGTCCTCGCGGGCCAACGGCGCGAGCGCGGCAGCGATGTCGAGCGGCTCGGTCCCCGCGCGCGGCCGGCCGTCGCTGTCGTAGAGCACGATCGTGTTGTCGGTGATCTCGATCGAGCGGCACCGCTCCGGGGTCTCGAGCGTCAGCTCGAGCATGATCCCGTCGGGATCGCGCACGTAGGTGGCCTTCGAGAAGATGTGGTCGGTCGGCGATTGCGGCACGCGACCGCGCGACAGCGCCACCAGCACGCGCGCGAACTCGGTGGCGTCGGGCACGTGAATTGCGACGTGATACAGGCCCGCGTGGCCGCGTCCGACGGGACGGGCGGCGCCGGCGTGCAGCACGACGAGGGCACGACCGCCAACCCCGAGCTGCGCCTCGCCCCCGTCTGCGTCAAGCACTGACAGGCCGATCAGATCGCGCCAGAACGCAAGCGAGCGCGGCAGCTCGCAGACATCGAGATGGACCGCGCCGTACGCGATCCGGTCGGCCGCCGTCGCGGCTGGGCCTGGCGGCGTGAGCGTGCTGGGTTCGGTGACCATGGTTTGCCTTTCGTCGATTGCGCCGGCCCCGACTGGGTTGCGGCGCCAAGAAGCTTGCTAGGGCAAGCATATCAGCCTGCTTGCTGGCACAACTAGTGGTGCGGGCGCTGCAGGTTTGAACAAGGTCGCGACGGTCTAGTCTTTTGCCGTGAGCGACCGCATCGTGTACGTCACGCGCCTGACCCGGCTCGCGCTGGTCGGCGCCGACGGCGCCGAGGTCGGACGGGTGATCGACGTCGTGCTGGATCTCGGCGGGCGGCCACCGCGCGTGAACGGCTTCGTGGTCGCCGTCGGCCGCCGTCGCGTGTTCGTCGGCGCGGGACGGATCAGCGAGATCGAGCGCGACGGCCTGCGCTTGCGTCGTGGCTCGGTCAACTTGCGCCAGTTCGAGCTGCGATCCGGCGAGACCCTGATCAGCGGCCAGTTGATCGGCCGGCGCACGCGGCGCGGTCGCGTCGTCGACGTCGGGCTGACGCCGGCGCCCGAGCCGTTTGCGTGGGAGGTGGCGACGATCGCGCTCGGCGGCGGCGGGCTGCCGGGCCGGCGCCGCGCGCCGGACATCGTCGACTGGAGCGAGATGGGCGAGCTGCTTGCCGACGAGCGGCCGATCGACCGCCAGGCGGCCGTGCTCGCCGGCCTGCACCCGGTCGAGATGGCCGCCGCGATCCGCCGCTTGCCGCTCAGCCGCCGGCGCGTGCTGGCGGCGGCGCTCGAGGACGACCGGCTCGCCGACCTGCTCGAGGAGCTGTCCGAGGACGAGCAGGTCCGGATCGTCGAGGGCCTCGATCGCGAGCGCCTCGCGCGCGTGCTCGACGAGATGGAGGCCGACGACGCCGCCGATCTGCTCGGCGAGTTCTCCGCCAGCCGTCAGGCGGAGCTGCTCGGCGCGATGGGCCCCGACGAGGCCGGTCACGTGCGGCGCCTGCTCAGCTATGACCCTGACTCGGCCGGCGGCCTGATGACGCCCGAGCCGGTGATCCTCGGTCCGCAGGCGACCGTCAGCGAGGCGCTCGCGCGGGTCCGCGACCCCGACCTGCCGGTGCCGCTGGCCGCCCAGGTGTTCGTCTGCCTGCCGCCGATGGAGACGCCCACCGGTCGCTACCTGGGGGTGGTGGGCGTCCAGCACCTGCTGCGCGAAGCGCCGAGCAAGCCGCTGAGCCGCTGCCTGGACGAGGACTGGGAGCCGATCAGCGCACACGCCAGCCAGCACGACGTCGCGCGCCAACTCGCCGCCTACGACGTCGTCGCGCTACCGGTGACCGACGACGCCCGGCGCCTGGTGGGCGCGGTGACGGTCGACGACATGCTCGACCGCATCCT
The DNA here is from genome assembly GCA_049518835.1 of Solirubrobacteraceae bacterium. Classification (GTDB taxonomy): domain Bacteria; phylum Actinomycetota; class Thermoleophilia; order Solirubrobacterales; family Solirubrobacteraceae; genus Palsa-465. The sequence goes on along the minus strand of JBEKRJ010000021.1, from coordinate 4,229 downwards.
TTCAGCGGACTGGCGCCCGGCTCGGGCGGGTCGCTGATGGGGCGCACGGATGACCTCGCGCGGCCGAGCGGCACCCCCGGCGGCCCGTCCTACGATCCCGACGCGTTCGCGCGGATGGCCGAGCGGATGGCGCGCTTTCTGGGAACCGGCCGCTACCTCGCGTTTCAGACGATCTTGGTGTTCGTATGGATCGTGCTCAACGTCACTGCCGCCTCGCTGCGCTGGGACCCGTACCCGTTCATCCTCCTGAACCTGGCGTTCTCCACCCAGGCGGCGTACGCGGCGCCGATGATCCTGCTGGCCCAGAACCGCCAGGCCGACCGCGAGCGCACCGAGACCGAACGCGACCGCGACGTCAACGCGCGCTCGCTCGCAGAGGCGGAGTTCCTGGCGCGCGAGATCGCCGGCGTCAGGCTGACGCTGGAGCGCAAGGCCAACAACGACGACGTGACCGAGGCGCTGGATCGGCTGACGCGCGCGCTCGAGCGCCTGCACGGGGAGCAGCTCGGGCGCGAGCCCGCCGCGGGGGCGAAGCTCAGCGATCCGAGTTCGACTAGCCACCCCTCGACGAGCTAGCGAATCAGCCGCCTTCGGCGCTAGCGTTGGCCCGATGCGGAAGGCGACCGTCGTTGCTGCACGTCCATAGGGCGGAGCGCGCCGACCGTTTGGCAGATGGTCTGGCGCAAATGCTGCGGGCGCCGCTGCAGGACCCGTTCGCCGCCGACGTCGTCGCGGTGCCGACGCGCGGCGTCGAACGGTGGCTGGCGCAGCGGCTCTCGACGCGGCTCGGCGCCGGCGATGGTCGCTCAGACGGCGTCTGCGCAAACGTCGAGTTCCCGTTCCCGGGCCGGCTGATCGCCGCCGCCGTCGCGGCTGGGGCTGGGATCGACCCCGACGACGATCAGTGGGTTGCCGACCGCCTCGCATGGCTGCTGCTGGAGATCGTCGACGAGTGCCTGCATCAGCCGTGGCTGGGACGGCTGGCGGCGCACCTGCGTGGCGCCCAGGCGCAGCCCGAGGACCCGGCCCGGCGCTTTGGCGTCGTGCGCCGAATCGCCGATCTGTTTGACCGCTACGCCGTGCACCGTCCCGAGCTGCTGCGCGGTTGGGCGGCCGGCGAGTTCGATCCCGCGGCGCCGGACGCCTGGCAGGCGCGGCTGTGGCTGACGCTGCGCGAGCGCATCGACCAGCCGAGCCCCGAGCTGCGCATCGGCGCGGCGTGCGCGCGGATCCGCGCCGAGCCGGGGCTGCTGGCGTTGGCGCCGCGGCTGTCGCTGTTCGGGCTGACGCGGATCCCGCGCAGTCACATCGAGGTGCTGGCGGCGCTCGCCGTAGGGCGCGACGTGCACATGTTCGTACTGCACCCCTCGCCGGCGCTGTGGCAGGCGGTACACGCCGAGCTACAGGCCGGAGGCGCGATCGTCCGCCGCCGCGCGGATCGCACCGCGCTGATCCCCGCCAACCCCTTGTTGCGATCGTGGGGGCGCGACGCCCGCGAGCTGCAGCTGGTGCTGGCCGCCGGCGGCAAGGCCGCCGAGCACCATCATCCGCTTACTGCGCCGGCGCCGACGCTGCTGGCGCGGATCCAGGCCGACGTGCGCGCGGACCGCCAGCCGCCCGGCCCGCCGCTGCCCGGACAGGCCGAAGCCCGGGCGCCGCTAGACCGCGACGACCGCAGCTTGCAGGTGCATGCCTGCCATGGCCGGGCGCGTCAGGTCGAGGTCCTGCGCGACGCGCTGCTCGGCCTGCTGGCAGCCGACGAGACGCTCGAGCCGCGCGACGTGATCGTGATGTGCCCCGAGATCGAGACCTACGCGCCGTTGATCGCAGCGACGTTCGGTGCGCAGCCAGAGGGCGGCGACGGCGACGCCGCGCTTGACCTACGCGTTCGGCTGGCCGACCGCTCGCTGCGGCAAACCAACCCCGTGCTGGGAGTGGTCGCAAAGCTGCTCGAGCTCGCAGACCAGCGCGTGACCGCCTCGCAGCTGCTCGATCTGGCAGACCGCGACCCCGTGCGCCGCCGCTTTGGCTTTGACGACGACGACCTCGCGCGGATCCGCGACTGGGTCGTTGCCAGCGGCGTCCATTGGGGCCTGCACGCCGCGGGCCGGGCGCCGTTCAAGCTCGACGCGCTTGCGGCAGGAACGTGGCAGTCGGGCTTGGACCGGATCCTGGCCGGAGTCGCGAGTGGCGAGGAGCAGCGGCGGCTGATCGGTGGCGTGCTGCCGCTCGACGACGTCGAGAGCGGCGCGATCGACCTCGCGGGACGGCTCGCGGAGTTCATCGACCGCGTCGACGCGGCGCTCGCAGCGCTATCGGCAGGTGGCGGGATCGGCGCGCTGGTGGCCGCGATCGCGGCCGGCGCCGACAGCCTGACCGCCACCGGCGAGCGCGACTCCTGGCAGCGGGCCGAGCTCGGCCGGCTGCTCGACGAGCTGCTCGCACAGGCGACGCATGGCGGCCGCCTCAGCACCGCGGCGCTCGAGCTCGCTGATCTGCGCGCGCTGCTGGTCGATCGGCTGCGTGGCCGGCCGACGCGGGCCAACTTCCGCACGGGACACTTGACGGTGTGCACGCTCGTGCCGATGCGCTCGGTGCCGCACCGCGTGGTGTGCGTCCTCGGCCTCGACGACGACAGCTTCCCCCGTCGCGCGCCGCGCGACGGCGACGACCTGACGCTCTCAGAGCCGCAGGTCGGCGACCGCGATCCGCGCAGCGAGGACCGGCAGATGCTGCTCGATGCGCTGCTGGCCGCGACCGAGCGGCTGGTTATTACCTACACCGGCAACGACGAGCGCACCAACCTTCCGCGCCCGCCGGCGGTGCCGGTCGGCGAGCTGCTGGAGGCCGTCGAGCGGACCGTGCACAGCGAGTCCGGCGGCGCGCGCAAGCAGGTGCTCGTCCGTCACCCGCTGCAGCCGTTTGACCCGCGCAACTTCACGACCGGCGCGCTCGTCGCAGGACGGCCCTGGAGCTTTGACCGCGTCGCGCTCGCGGGCGCCCGCGCGCTCGCCGGCCCGCGCCGTGACCCCGCGCCGTTCCTGGACGGTCCGCTGCCCGCGCTCGAAGACGACCCGCTCGAGCTGGACCGCCTGATGCGCTTCGTCGAGCATCCGGTTCGCGCATTCCTGCGCACGCGGCTCGGGATCAGCGTCCGCGAGTCATCGGACGAGGTCAGCGACGCCCTGCCGGTGGCGCTCGACGCGCTCGCGGAGTGGCAGGTGGGGCAGCGGCTGCTCGAGGGCGTGCTCGGCGGGGCGGCGCTCGAGGACTGCGTCGCAGCGGAGCTGGCCCGTGGCTCGCTGCCGCCCGGATTGCTCGCCCAGCCGGTGCTCGGCCGTGTGCGCGCCGCGGTGGCGGCGCTCGCGCAGGCGGCGCAGGAGCTCGCCGGTGGACCGCCGCAGTCGCTTGACGTGCACCTGCGCCTGGGCGACGGCCGCGTGCTCGCGGGGACCGTGGCGGGCGTGTGCGCGCACACGATCCGCCGCATCTCCTACTCGCGGGTGCGACCCCGCGACCGGCTGTCGGCGTGGGTGGCGCTGCTTGCCCTGAGCGCAGCGCGGCCGCTGCAGCCGTGGCAGTCGGCGGTCATCGGCCGCGCTGGCTCGAGCGCACGCGAGCAGGTGGCGATCGCCACGATCCCGGTGCTCGGCGAGGACGCCGCCCAACGCCGGGAGTCCGCGTTGCGCCACCTCGATGCGCTGATCGACCTCTATCACCGCGGGATGCGCGAGCCGCCGGCGCTGGCGTGCGAGACCTCGGCCGCCTACGCGCGCGCGAGCGCGGCCGGCGCCGACGCGCGGGCGGCAGCGCAGAGCGCGTGGGAGACGAGCTTCGGTTACGACAAGGAGGACCGCGAGCCAGAGCACGTGCTCGTGCACGGCGGCGTGCTCGGCTTTGCGGCGCTGCTGCACGAGCGCCCGCGGGCCGACGAGCACGGCCCGCCGTTCCCGGCATCGGACGCGACCCGCTTTGGCCGCTACGCGCGTGCGCTGTGGGATGGCCTGCTCGCGCTCGAGGAGCTGACGAGCCGGTGACGCGCCCGGGCGCCGATGCGCCGTTCGACGTCTGCGGGCCGCTGCCGGCGGGCGTGACCGTGCTCGAGGCCAGCGCCGGGACCGGTAAGACCTACACGATCGCGGCGCTGGCGGCCCGCTACGTCGCCGCCGGCACGCCGCTGCAGCGCCTGCTGCTGGTCACCTTCACGCGATTGGCGACGGGCGAGCTGC
>JBEKRJ010000020.1:0-17531 GCA_049518835.1 Solirubrobacteraceae bacterium | reverse complement strand
GATCTCACCGGCGAGCCCGAGGAAACGCGCGCTCGCGGGCGCGCGGCGTTCGCGCGGCTGCTGGCGGGAGGCCCGCCCTACCAGGCCGAGGGCCAGCGGCGCCACCGGGACGGCACGGTGTTCGAGATGCAGACCACCTTCACTCCGTGGCTCGCCGACGGACGCGTGGTCGGGATCACGAACACGACGGTCGACATCACCGAGCGCAAGCAGGCCGAGCGCGCCCGCGAACGCGCGCTGGTGGCGCTCGAGGAGGCGCAGCGGCTCGCCCGGCTGGGCTCATGGAGCTGGGACCCGAGCGCACGGCAGGTCACCTGGTCGTCGCAGATGTATGACCTGTTCGGCCGCGACCCGGCGGCGGGGCCCGCGCTCGGCGACGCGCTGCTGCCCTACGTCCACCCCGACGACCGCCAGCGCGTGACCGACCTCTACGAGAGCGGCGCCGCGCTCGGACCGGCGCTCGAGCTCGACTTCAGGATCGTCACCGAGCGTGGCGAGGAGCGCGTGCTGCACGCGCTCGGGCGCGCGGACGCCTCCCGGCCGGGCTGCTACATCGGCACCTTCCAAGACGTGACCGATCGCCACCGCGCCGAGCAGGCGGAGGCTGCAAGCCGCGCCAAGAGCGAGTTCCTGGCACGGATGAGCCACGAGCTGCGCACGCCGCTGAACTCGATCAGCGGCTTCAGCCAGCTGCTGCAGATGGACGACCTCGCGCCTCGCCAGGCCGAGAACGTCGAGTTCGTGCTCAAGGGCGCCAAGCACCTGCTGGCGCTGGTCAACGACGTGCTCGACCTGTCGCGCGTCGAGGCGGGGCAGATGAAGGTCTCGCCCGAACCGGTGGCGCTCGCGCAAGCGGTCCGCGATGCGGTGACGCTCGTGGTGCCGGTGGCCGCCGCCAATCAAGTGACGTTGCAGATCGACAGCGGCGGGCTCGCGGACGGCCAGCACGTGTATGCCGACGCTCAGCGACTCAAGCAAGTCCTGCTGAACCTGCTCTCCAACGCGATCAAGTACAACCGCCCCGGCGGCCTCGTCGAGGTGACATTCGCACGCGGCGACCCGGGGCGCGTGCGCACGTGCATCGCCGATACCGGGATCGGCATCGCGGCTGACCACATGGCCCATCTATTCGAGCCGTTCGAGCGCCTCGGCGCCGACCAGCGGGCGATCGAGGGCACGGGACTTGGGTTGGCGCTGTCCAAGGGGCTGATCGAGGCGATGGGCGGAACGATCGAGGCCGTGTCCGCAACCGGCGAAGGCAGCACTTTCGTGGTCGAGCTCGCGGGCATCCAGCCGCCCGCCGGCGAGGAGCCCGCCGGACATCAGCCGCAGCCCGGCGCCGCGATAAGTGCGGCGCCGCAACTCCCGAAGATCCTCTACATCGAGGACAACGTCTCAAACCTGAAGCTCGCCGAGCGGATCCTCGAGCGCCATGCGACGGTTGAGCTGATCGCGGCGATGCAAGGTTCGATCGGGCTGACGCTCGCGCGCGAGCATCGCCCCGACATGATCATCCTCGACCTGCACCTGCCAGACATGGGGGGCGAGGAGGTCCTGCAGCGACTGAAGGCCGAGCCCGAGACGCGGGAGATCCCCGTCGTCGTGCTGACCGCCGACGCGAGCAAGGGCCTCGCCCAGCGCCTCGCGCGGATCGGGTCTTGCGAGTTTCTCTCAAAGCCGATCGACGTGCCGCGGTTCTTGAAGGTGATCGCGGCCTACATCGAGGGCCCTAATCTAAGCTAAGCGCCGGCCCGGGTCGACCAGGCCCTCCGGGTGCGCGAGCGGCCGTCGGTCAGCCGTTGCTGGTGCTGAGCACGGCGGGCGCCTCGTCGCCGTTTGCCTTGTACGAGATCCCGGCGAACCAGACATGTCCGGGCGACGGCGCGGCGCGCCCGTACAGCTCGTTGATCGCGCTGGGGGTCGGGATGGTGCTCCAGCTCCTTCCCGGCCGCGCCGGGCGGTCGCGAGATCCGCCGCTCTGCGCCGTCAGGTCCGCTGCCGATGTTGCGTGGCGTGCGACGGTCGTGTTGCGTGGCGTGCGACGGTCGTGTTGCGTGGCGTGCGCCAGTGTGGTGCGGTGGACGTCGCGAGCTACGATCTGGAGCCGATGGACGATCAGGCGCACCCGTCCGGGCAGGTCGAGTTACGTGCCTCGGACGCCGAGCGCGAGCTGGCGGTCGACGCGCTGCGGACGGCGGCCGCGGACGGCCGGCTGAACGTCGAGGAGCTCGAGGATCGGCTCCGATCCGCCTACACCGTGGTCACGCGCCGCGAGCTCGAGTCGTTGATCGCCGACGTCACCGTGCGCCCGCTCGACGGTCTGCGCGTCGGCATGCCCGCAGCGCCCGGCGCCCGCGTCGTGACGAGCGCAGACGCGCCCGGCACGCGCTGGCTGATCTCGATCATGAGCGGCAACGACCGGCGGGGGCGGTGGCGGATCGCGCCACGCTGCACGGTGGTCAACGTGATGGGCGGCAGCGATCTCGACCTGAGCGACGCCGAGCTGTCCGATCGCGTGACGCAACTGAACGTGTACTCGGTGATGGGCGGCGGCGAGGTCTGGGTCCCTGAAGGCGTCGACGTGCACGTGTCGAAGTTCGCCCTGATGGGCGGCAACGACGTGCACCTCGGTGACCATCTGCCGCCGCCGGGGGCGCCGGTGCTGCGGGTCCGGCTGGTATCGATCATGGGCGGCTGCAGCGTGCGCCGCGGCCCCAAGCGCAGCCGCGAGGAGCGCCGGCAAGAGCGCGAGCTGCGCCGGGCCGCGAGGCGTGACGAGCTCGACGCCTAGCCACCTTCACCACGTCTTGACGCGCTCGATCGGGGCGCGGTGCTCGATCCGCAGGCGCATGTCGAGCACCATGCAACCGGTGGTCATGCAGCGGACGGGGTTGAGGTCGGCCTCGACGACGTCGGGGACCTCTCGGATCAGCAGCGCAAAGCGCAGGATCAGGTCGCGCAGGGCCTTGCGGTCGAGCAGCGCGCCGCCGCGGAAGCCGTCGAGCTCGGCGGCGACGATCTCGGAGGAGTCGATCAGCTCGTCGGCGTCGGCGTCGGTCACGGGCAGCAGCCGGAACGCGGCCGTCAGGCCGTGTGCCGCCTGCCGGCCGCCGGGTCCGACCGCAAGCACCGGGCCGAGGTCCGGATCGGCGACCGCACCGACGAGCACGGCAGTGCCGCCGGGGGCAACGACGCGCTGCACGAGCGCGCCGCGCCACTCGCGTCCGCCGGCGCGCACGCGCCGTTCGAGCTCGCGCCACCCCGACCGGATCGCCGCCTCGCCTTCGAGCTCGACCAGCACCGCGTCGACGTCGGTCGCGTGGGCGGGGGCGGGGAAGTCGGCCTTGATCGCCACCGGGTGGTCGATCTCGGCCGCCACCGCGACCGCCTGCTCGAGATCCGCGCACCGATGCGAGACGCACACCGGGATCCCGTGGCTCGTCAGCAGCGCTTCGGACTCGCCGACCGACAGCCACCCGCCGGCGGGCTCGCGCTCCAAGAACGAGGCGATCACGGCCCGCGCCGCCTGCGGGTCCAGATCGGGGTAGTCGGGCGCCTGACCCAGCGGCCGCGACAGCCACTCGCTGCGCTCGGCCGCGCGCGCGAGCACGTCCGCACACGACTCGGGGAACAGGAAGTTCGGCACGCCGGTGCTGGTCCGCGGCCGCCGGCGGCCGTCGGAGCGCACGACCGACGCGACGACCGGCTTGGACTGGCCCTCGGAGACCGCCGAGATCATGTCCAGGACGCCTTCGGGATCGCCGTCGTGGATGTCGATGTAGAACACCATCAGTGCGTCGATCGCGTTGTCGTCGAGCATCCCGCGGACGCCGGCCGAGTACTGCGCGGGGCCGGCGCCGACCCCGATCACGTGCGGGTTGGGCGCGTGCGTGGCCGCCTTGACCTCGAGCCCGCGGGTCGCGCAGGCGTCGGCGGCGAGCGTCGCGACGCCGGCGGAGTTCGAGACGATCCCGATCCGGCGCCCGCGCGGCAGCGGCTGGCGCTCGAAGAACTCCGCGGCGTTGAACAGCGACACCGCCTCGCGGAAGCGCAGCACGCCGCCCTGGTGCAGCAGCGCGTCGACGACGGCGTCGCCGCGCAGCGCCGCGGCCGTGTGGGAGTGCGCTTCGGTCAGCACCCGCTCGGCTCCCTGGCGGCCCTTGAGCGCGAGGATCGGCTTGATCCGCGAGACGCGCCGCGCGATCCGCGTGAAGCGCTCCGGATTGCCGAACGTGTGCACGTACAGCAGCACCGCGGCGGTCCGCTCGTCGTGCTCCCAGCATTCGAGCAGGTCGTTGGTCGAGACATCGGCGAGGTTCCCCAGCGACGCGAACATCGACACCCCGAGCCGCCGCGCGGCCGCGTGGCCGAGCAGCCCGATCCCGATCGCGCCCGACGACGAGCAGATCGCGAGCGCGCCCGGCAGGATGCCGGCGCCGCTGAAGGTGGCGTTGAGGTTGACGTCCGGATCGGTGTTGAGGACGCCCAGCGAGTTGGGCCCGACGAGCCGTAGGCCGGCGTCGCGGACGATCGCCAGCAGCCGCTCCTCGCGCGCCTGCGCGCCCTCGTCCTGCTCCTCGTCATCGGGCCCGGCGGGGACGACCAGCAGCGCCCTGGCCCCCTTCGCCGCTGCCTGCGCGGCGAGCTCGAGCACCTCGTCGCCCGCGGCCGCGATGATCACGAGCTCGGGGACGCGCTCGAGCTCGTCCAGGCTGCGGGCGGCCGGCCGCGAGCAGACCACCCCCCCGTCGCGGTTGACCGGCGTGACGACGCCCTCGAAGCCGCTCGCGGCGATGTTCGCCAACACCACGCGGCCGACGTTCCCCGTCATCTCCGCCGCGCCGACGACCGCGATCGAGGTGGGCGCCAGCAACGGGCGCAGCGACGCGATCGCGGCGTAGTGGTCGCGCTCGTCGATCCGCTCGCGCACCGTGTCGGTCGGCGTGATGTCCAGCGACACGGTCAGCTCGCCGAAGCCCTCGCGTCGCACGGCGAAGCCGGCGTTGCGGAAGACCCCGAGCATCAGCTGGTTGTTTGACAGCACCGCGGCGTCGAAGCGGCGGATCCCGCGTTCGGCGGCGACGGCCGCCAGCTGCTCGAGCATCCGCGTCCCGATCCCGCGGCGCTGGTCGTCGTCGGCGACCGCAAACGCGATCTCGGCGACGCCCGGCTCGCGCAGCGCCTGGTAGTCGCACGCGGCCACGACCTTGCCCTCGTGGCGGCCGACCAGCGCGACGCGATCGATGCCGCTGGCGTCAGCGGCCGCGCGCGCGACGGTGTCGGTGCGGCCGAAGCCGTGGAAGCGGAAGAAGCGGCTCTCGGGCGAGAGCTGGTCGTAGAAGACCTTGATGTCGTCGTAGTCCGCCGACGTGGGCGCCTGCAGGCGCAGCGTCGACCCATCGCGCAGCAGCACGTCCCTGACCAGCCGCGCCGGCTGCGCCGGCTGCGCCGAGGCGCCTAACATCGCGATCCACGCGTGCCCGGTCGTCTCTCGGCGCCGCCATCGCCGCCACCCCCGGCGCGTGGCACCGCTGCGTCAGTCCTCATCACCGATCTGTCCCTTCGTCCAAGTGGGATTGCGCCGTGGGCGGAAGTCTGGCACGCCGTGCGCGACGATTGCCACGCCCCGCGGGACGATTGGCGCGTCAGGCTTGCGACCGTCCGACCAGCGACGGTGCCGGCCCGACGTCGTCGACACGGATCCGGGCCCCCATCACGCGCACGCCCCCGGTCGTGACCCGCAGCGGGTCGAGATCCATCTCGACGATCTGCGGCAGGTCCTCGACGAGCGCGCTCGCGGCGAGCAGCACCCGCTCGAGTGCGGCCACGTCCAGGCGCGGTCGCCCGGCGTAGCCCTCCAGCAGTGGGAAGCTGCGCAGCGAGCGGACCTGCTCGCGGGCGTCGTGCTCGGTCACCGGGGTGATCCGGACCGCGACGTCGCGCAACAACTCGTTGGCCGGCTCGCCGACGCCCAGGCCCAGCACCGGGCCGAACAGCGGATCGGCGACCATCCCGACGTGCATCTCCAGCCCGGGGGGCGGCGCCGCGGGCACCGGCACGAGGTCCAGGCCGTAGCACGCGAGCAGCTGCGCGACCGCGGTCGGATCCAGCCAGCACGGAGCGGAGCGCAGCGCGCCGGCGACGATCGCGGTCGCCTCCTCGACCCGCTCGGCCGGCATCCGCAGCTGCGGCGAGTCCGGTTGCCGGCGCCACTCGGCGTAGCGCGCGACGCGACCGAGCGCGCGGGCGGCGTCCTCCGGCGAGTCGTACACGGGTACCCGGAAGGCGGCGGTATCTGTCAGGTCGCTCGTCAGCCACGGCGCGTCTCGCTGTCCGAGCATCAGCACCGCCAGCAGCGGGACGCCGTCGAGCTGCGTGGCGGCGGCCCGAATCGCCTGGCTGACCGCGAGGCCGCTCATCCCCAGCGAAGGCACGTGGATCGCGCACACCGCGTCGACCGACGGGTGGCGTCCGAGCGTCAGGATCGCATCGTGGTACTGCTCCGGCGAGCCGACGATCTGCAGCTTCAGCGGGTTGCCCAGCGGGACCTCGTCGCCGAGCTTGCGCGCCAGGTCGGCGGCGAGGGTCGGCTCGAGCTCGAGTACGTCGAGGCCGTTGGTCACGCAAGCGTCCGCGCACAGCACCCCCGGCCCGCTCGCGTTGGTCAGCACCGCGACGCGGCGCCCGGCGGGCAGCGGCTGCGTCGCTAGCAGCTGCGCGACGTCGAACAGCTCGCTGACGGTGTCCGTGCGGACGATCCCCGCCTGCGCAAACAGCGCGTCGACGTTCACGTCCGAGGCGCTGATCAGTCTTTGGTCGGCGATGCCCCTGGCGCCGGCGATCGTGCGACCGCTCTTGACCGCGACGATCGGCGTGCTGCGCGCGACGCCCCGCGCGAGCCGCGCGAACGTCCGCGGGTTGCCGAACGACTCGAGGTACAGCCCGATCACCGACGTGCGCTCGTCGCCCTCCCACCAGTGCAGCAGGTCGTTGCTGGAGATGTCGCCGCCGTCGCCGACCGACACCAGCGATGACACGCCGAGCCCGACCGTGACCGAGTGCTCCAACGCCGCGAGGCCGATCGCAGCGCTCTGAGACAGGAACGCGAACGGCCCCGCGTGCGGCGGGCGCGGGCCGTAGCTGGCGTTGAGCTGCAGGCTGCGGTCGGTGCTCAGCACGCCCAGGCAGTTGGGGCCGAGCAGGCGCATGCCCGACTCGCGACAGATCTCGACTAGCTGTGCCGCCTCAGCCGGCCCGACGACGTGCGGGGAGCCCGAGGAGGTCGCGATCAGCGCCCGGACGCCGGCATCCGCGCACGCCCGCGCCGCCTCGAGCAGCTCGGCGGGCTCGAGTGACACGACGGCCAGCTCGACGCCGCCGGGCACCGGCTCGCGGGGCCCGAGATCATGAACCTTGCCCGGGAACCCCCCGTACAGCACGTTGCTGCGCAGCTCCCCCGGCAGCGTTCCGGCCGAGCGCTCGCTGGTGATCACCGCGACCTCGCGCGGGCGCAGGAAATGGCGCAGCGCGGCGCGGGCCGAGATCTGCTCGCGGCGCTCGAACGCCTCCAGCGCCGCATCCGACAGTGACGACGGCAGCTCGACGGTGATCAGCCCCGGCTCGCTGCGCAACTGCACCGGACGCCCGCTCTCACGGAACATCGCGAGCATCCGATGGTTCTCTGGCAGGACCTCCGCCTCCAGCAGCGGAATGCCCTGCTGTACGGCGTGCTCGGCGAGGCCGACGAGCATCAGCGAGCCCAGTCCGAGGCCCTGATACTCGTCGGCGACGGTGAACGCCACTTCGGCGCGCTCGCCGTCGATCCGGTCGCAGCTCGCATGCCCGACGATGTCGGCTTCCGGGCCGAGCAGCGCAACCACCCCGTAGCTCGCGCCGTAGTCGACGTCGACGGCCTTGTGGGCCTCGTGCTCGGCGTTGACCTTGGTCGTGAAGAAGCGCAGCCGCAGCGCTTCCTGGGGCAGCTCGCGCAGCAGCCTCGCGAGCCCGTCCTCGTCCTTGGCCTTGACCGGACGGACGCGGACGGTCCGCCCGTCGAGCAGCACGACGGTCGTCTCACGATGCGCGGGATAGCTCGCCGTCGTCATCCTGATTCTCCACGGCTACAGCAGTGCTCGCCCCGAGCCATCGTAGAACACACACTAGCCGGTGCCCGCTGCGTCAGATCCGCAAGCGGCGACACCGTAGTTTGGACCCTCGCCGATCGGGACCTATCCCTGATGTATTACCGCTGTCGCGGTCGTAGCGTCCGTCACAGTTGGACATCTGCCGGCCGTGACCAGACGGACACCGGCCGGCGGTGTCAGTGTTTGACCCTGGGAGGTTGCGATGTACCCGACGGAGGCTACGCCCGCGCTGTACGCGCTGTTGACCGCTACGTCCGCCCGCAGGCACTCGGCGGCGCTGGCGTTCTGCCGCGAGCGCGGCGTGCTCGGCGTCGGCTGGGGTGGTGGATCGCAACCGCTTGACTGGGAGGACTATCAAGCGCTGGTGACCGCGCGCGACGGCGCTGTGCACGCAGCCGTCCGCGAGATCCACGACCTCGCGGACGGGTCGCTGATCTGGACACACGACTGCGCCGATGGGGCGTACTGGCTGGCGAAGGTGACCGGTCCGTGGGAGTACCTCTACGGCGCGCAGGCGGAGGCCCACGACGTTCGCAACGTCCGCCCTGTGCAGATCGTCGCCTGTGTCGCGGCGTCGCAGGTGCCGGCCGCGATCGTCGGCCGCTTCACGGGCTGGTGGGTGATCCAGCGGATCTTCGACGAGCACGCGGCGCGCCGCAGCGCGGCGGTGTTCGCCGAGCTGACCGCGCCGCCCGGCGAGCACCAGCTGACGCTCGACGAGGTCCTGACCACGTATCTCGACGACCGCGATGTGCAGCAGCTGGTATCCGGGTACCTCCAGCGCCGCTACGGCTATCTCGTCAGGCCGTGGGTACGGCGTCCGGGGCTTGCCGGGTGGGAGTACGTGCTGCGCGACGGCCACGGGCGCGAAGCGCTCGTGCGTGCCCGGCGCGGCTTCTCGTGCGTGCCCCGTGACCCGGGCTCGCTCCCGAGCCGCGCCGTCGACCTCGTGTACGTGTTCTCGCCGACCGGCACCTACGGTCCCAACCCGGCGGCAAACGTCGTCGAGCTCGAGTACGACGAGATCGTCGCGTTCATGCGCCACGGATGCTGGAGCACGTCGCCGGCCGTGACAGGATGGCTCGATCGCGCGAGGGCGACGGTCGCACTGTGAACTAGAGTGCGCTGACCGATGAGCGAGCGCACGGCTGCCAACGAGCCCTGCAAGGTGGTGATCGTCGGCGGCGGCGTCGCTGGCCTGGAGGCGCTGATCGCGCTGCACGCGCACGCGGGCAACAGCGTCGCCGTGACGCTCGTCTCGCGCGACGATTCGTTTCTCGACCGCCCGCGAACCGTCGCCGAGCCGTTCGGGCTGGCGGCGGTGGCGCGCTATCCACTGGCGCAGATTGCCGCCGAGTTCGATGCGCGCTTCATCCACGCCACCGTCACCGCGGTCGCCGGCGGCGAGCGCCGGGTCACCTGCGCCGACGGCTCGAGCCTCGAGTACGACACCCTGATCCTGGCGACGGGGGCGCGGCCCCAGCCGGCGCCTGCGGGCGCGATTGCGTTCGGGCTCGCGGGCTCGGCGCAGGAGCTCGAGCAGCTGCTCGGCGAGCTGCGCAGCGGCGCCGTGCGCAGCGTCGCGTTCGTCGCGCCGAGCGCGTCGGGGTGGCTGCTGCCGCTATACGAGCTCGCGCTGATGACCAGCCGCGAGCTGTCACGCGCGCGAGTCGACGGCGCCGGCCTGCAGTTCGTCACCCCGGAGCGCCGGCCCCTGGCCCTGTTCGGCGAGCAGTGCAGCGACAGCGTCGCCGGGCTGCTGGCGGCGGCAGGCGTGCAGTTCGCCGGCGGCGCGCCCGCGACGGTCGGCGACGGCGCGGTCGTGCTCGCGCCGGGCGAGTCGGTCGCGTTCGATGCGATCGTGACGCTGCCGCTGCTGCGCGGGCCTGGGCTTGCCGGCGTGCCCGCCACGGGCGCCGGCGAGTTCATCCCGGTCGACGCACATGGGCGGGTGCGGGGGCTCGCCGATGTCTACGCCGCCGGCGATGCGGTCGACTTTGACGTCAAGCAGGGCGGGCTCGCGGCCCAGCAGGCCGATGCCGTCGCCGCGCACGTCGCCGCCCGCCACGGCGCGGACGTGCAGGCGGCCGCGTTTGCGCCGATCCTGCGCGGGATGTTGTTCACCGGCAGCGAGCCGCGCTACCTGCGCGCCGACGTTCCCGAGGCCGATCCCGACGTGCGCGGCGCCGGCTATCCGCTGTGGTGGCCGCCGACCAAGATCGCGGGCCGCTACCTGGCCCCGTACCTGTGGGCGCGCGGCGAGGTGGAGCCGCCCGGGCGTCCGCCCGCGGGCTTCATCGACGTCGACATCTCGCTCACCGCGAGCACCTGGCCCGGCTGACCACGACGGCCCCCGGGAGCCCTACGCGGCCTGCGCGCCCGCCGCGCCGAGCCCCTGCTCGAGCGCCTCGAAGTACGCTCGCGCGGGGGGCCCCCAGCGGTGGTGACGGTCGACGAACAGGCGGTGAGCGCGATCCCGGGGCCAGTTTGCCGGCAGCAGCTCGGCCGGCAGGTCCGGGTCTAGGAACGGGAACTTGCGCCACGCATGCACGAGTAGCGCTTGCAAGCGAAAGCACTCCTGTGGCTTGGCGGGGCGTGCGTGCGAGAAGTCGTCGATGAACGCCTTGTAGTGATCGCGCATGCCGTCGAGGTCCCAGCTGTCGCCGACCAGCTGCCGGCGGTCCCCGATCGTCCCGAGCTGCGCGACGAACGACGTCGCGTCGGCGGCTGCCTCGCCATTGATCGCGGTCGCCAGCTCGCGCTCGCGGTCGACGTGTGGGGTGATCCAGACGCCGCCGCCGAGCGAGCCAAGTCCGGTCCACGCGAGCCGTGATCGCAGCTGGTGACGGACCGCGCGGCGCTCCTCCGGCACGCGCAGCACGACCACGAGCCAGCGCCCGTCCCAGTCCCACGGCGCCCCGAATGAGTAAATTCGCTCGGCGCCGGCGCGCAGCAGCTCGGCGGTTCGGCCGGTCAGTGACATCCGCGCCCGGCGCCCGTGGCGCTCAGTCGTCAGCCAGCCGTCGCGGGTGCTGCGCGACAGCGCCTGGCGCGCTGCCTGCCGGGTGTACCCCAGCGATACGAGCGCTGCGACCAGCGTCTCCTGCCAGACGCTGGCGCAGCGAGGCAACACATATTCTCCGAGCACCGTCAGCAGCAGCGACCGCGCGGCGGGGGCGCCGACCGATCGTCTGCGTAACTGCTCGTCCATCACGCGATGGACAGTAGCCGGTTGCATCGGCGACGCGGCTTCGTGCGCGACCGGCGCACGAGGTCACGCTGGACTGTCAGTCACCCGATTCGAACTTGAACGAGATCGCCAGCCGCACGCGGAAGCCGGTGACTGCGCCGTTCTCGATCGTGACGTCCTGCCTGAGCACCTCGGCGATCCGCAGGTCGCGAACCGAGCGGGCGGCTGTCTCGACTGCGTTGCGAGCGGCGGCCTCCCACGACTCACTGCTGGCGCCGATCACCTCGGTGACCCGATACACGCTCTCGGCCATGACTTCCCTCCTCTGTTGTGGTGTTTGGTAAATCCGGACGCTATCGCGCCACGACGGTGCCAGGCAAGCAGCCTACATGTCGTAACCGCCGTTGACGCCCCATACCTGCCCGGTGATGTAGGACGAGCCGTCGTCGGCCAGGAACTGGACGATCCGCGCCACTTCCTCCGGGTGCCCCATTCGCCGCAGCGGAATCGTCTGCTTGAGTTGCTCGACGAACTTCTCGGGCATCGTGGCTGTCATGTCGGTCTCGATCAGCCCGGGGGTGACCGCGTTGACGGTCAGGCCGATGCTGTCGTCGGTGAGCTTGCCGGCGCGCGCGAGCGAGAACGCCGCCTCGAGCGCGAGCGACTTCGTAAACCCGAACAGCCCCGATTTCGAGGCCGCATAGTTGGCCTGGAACACGTTTCCGGTCTCGCCGATCACCGACGAGATGTTGATGATCCGCCCCGAGCCGCGTTCGAGCATGTGGTCCAGTGTGGGCCTGACCATGTAGAACGCGCCCGACAGGTTGACGTTCACCACCTTCTGCCAGTCGTCCGCGGTCATCTTCGTGATCGGACGGTCAACGGTTGTGCCGGCGTTGTTGACGAGGATGTCCAGCCGGCCGTGCTGCTCGATTACCTCGGCCACGACCCTCGCGCAGTCGTCGGGGTCACCGACATTGCCCTGGTGCAGCGTGATGACACCGCCTGCCCGCTGGACGGAATCCTCCAACGCCGCGGCGCGCTCGCGATGCGAGTGAAAGCCCGCCGCGACCGCCGCGCCGTGCGCGCTCAGCCGCCGTGCGATCGCGGCGCCGATGCCCCGGGTGCCACCGGTCACCAGCGCCACCCGGCCTGACAGGTTGCCGTCCGTGCGGGCTCGCTGCTCGATCACTTCGTGAAGGGTGGCCATACCGTGACTCTCCTGTTGATTGCTAAGGGCCTAAGGCCCCGCGGATCGGTCCCACCAGCCGCCGGCCCGGCAGCCGGTCCTCGGCGAGCAGGTGACGCAGGACCTTCTTGTCGAACTTGCCGACGCTCGTCTTGGGCACCTCCTGCAGGTAGGCGAACTCGTCGGGCACCCACCACGTCGCCACTCGCTCGCGCAACCACGCGGCAAGGTCTCCCGCCTCGGGCTGATCGGCGTCGCGCAGCACGACGCACGCGAGCGGCCGTTCGGAGAAGCGCTCGTCGGGCTTGGCGATGATCGCGGCCTCGAGCACCGCCGGATGCGCCATCAGTTCGTTCTCGAGCTCGACCGACGAGATCCACTCGCCGCCGGACTTGATCACGTCCTTGGCGCGGTCGGTGATCCGGATGTGGCCGCCGGGGAAGATCGCCGCGATGTCGCCGGTGCGCAGCCAGCCGTCGTGAAACCTGTCCGGCGCCGGGTCCTTGAAGTACGCCGACGCGATCCACGGGCCCCGGACCTCGAGCTCGCCCTGCGTCTCGCCGTCCCACGGCGCGACCGCCCCGCGCTCGTCGACCAGCCGCGCCTCGACGCCGGGCGCGATCCGGCCCGCCCGCAGCTTGAAGGCCCAGCGAGCATCGCCGTGCACGCCGCGGGGAACGTGCGTGACCGCGCCCAGCGGACTGGTCTCGGTCATCCCCCAGACGGGCACGATCGGGACGCCGTGGCGATCCTCGAAGCCCTCGATCAGGCTGCGCGGCGTCGCCGCGCCGCCGCACGGGACCATCCGCAGCGAGCTCAGGTCGGGATCGTGCTCGTCGGCGTAGCGCAACAGGTCAAGCCAGATCGTCGGCACCGCCAGCGCGAGCGTGACGCGCTGCTCGGCGATCAGCCGCGCGACCACCGCCGGCGTGAGGAAGCGGTTGGTCAGCACGAGGTCCGCCCCGACCAGCCCGCAGGCGTAGGGCATCCCCCAGGCGTTGGCGTGGAACATCGGCACCACCGGCAGCACGACGTCGTCCGAGCACACGCCCAGCGCATCGGGCAGGCAGACGGCGAGCGAATGCAGGTAGGTCGAGCGGTGTGAGTACAGCACCCCCTTGGGCGCGCCGGTGGTGCCGGTCGTGTAGCACAGCGCCGCCGCGGCCCGCTCGTCG
Source organism: Solirubrobacteraceae bacterium (assembly GCA_049518835.1). Lineage (GTDB taxonomy): Bacteria > Actinomycetota > Thermoleophilia > Solirubrobacterales > Solirubrobacteraceae > Palsa-465. Next base: position 3,833 of record JBEKRJ010000020.1, on the reverse strand, counting down.
AGCTGCGGGTACTCGAACCCCTCAGCGCTCGCGAGCAACTGCTCGTAGGGCACGATCTCGCCGCATCCGGCGAGGCCGCCGGGGTCGCTGCCGCCGACGATCACATAGTGGGTCACGGTCTCGAAGCGGCCGGCGAGCTGCTCGAGCAACGGCACCAGCGAGGCGTCGACGATCAGCACGCGATCCTCGGCGTGGTTGACGACGTACACGAGCTGATCGGCGAACAGGCGCAGGTTGACGGTGTGCAGGACGGCGCCGAGGCACGGCACCGCGAGGTAGGCCTCGAGGTGCTCCTGGCGGTTCCAGCAGAACGTGGCGACGCGGTCGCCGGCGCCGATCCCGAGCTCGCGCAGCCCCGCCGCGAGGCGGTCGACGCGGTCGGCGAGCTGCGCGAACGTCGTGCGCCGCAGCGACACGCCGTCGTCGGCGACGGTCGTGACCGCGGCGGCCGCGTTGACCGTGCGCATCCGCGCGACGACGCCGGTCAGCGTCAGCGGGTAGTCGTGCGCCATCAGCCCTTCCAGCAAGTCGTCAGCCCCTCTCGATCATGTTCGCCATCGCCCGCTGGTGATCAAGGTCCGCCGGCCCTCAATGCACGCTGCGCTCATGGTCGGCCCAATAAGGATCGCGCAGCTCGCGCTTGAGGATCTTGCCTGCGCCCGACTTCGGCAGCGGCTCGAGTGTGATCTCGAGCGAGCGGGGGACCTTGTAGGACGCGATCCGAGCGCGCAGGTGCGCGACCAGCACGTCCTCGTCGAGCGCCACCCCGGCGCGCTGGGTCACGACCGCGTGCACGCGCTCGCCCCAGCGCGGGTCCGGCACGCCGAACACGGCGCACTCGAGCACGCCCGGGTGCTCGTACAGCGCCAGCTCGACCTCGGTGCAGTAGACGTTCTCGCCGCCGCTGATGATCATGTCCTTGAGGCGGTCGACGATGTACAGGTAACCGTGATCATCGGCATACGCCATGTCGCCGGAGCGATACCAGCCGTCGGGGGTGAGCACCGCGCGGGTCTCCTGCTCGCGGCGCCAGTAGCCGAGCATCACGTTCGGGCCGCGCACCCAGATCTCGCCCGGCACGCCGGGGCCCAGTAGCGCGCCGGTGGCCGGGTCGCGCACCTCGCACTGCACGCCGACGATCTCGGCGCCGGCGGAGTCCAGCCGCTTGACATACGGCTCCTCGCCGGCGGCGCCGCGGCGGTGGTCCTCGGCGGTCGACTGCGTCACCAGCGGCGCGGCTTCGGTCATCCCGTACATCTGCGTGAAGTCGCAGTCAAGCGCGGCCATCGCGCGCCGCTGGGTCTCCTTGGGCATCGGTGAGGCGGCATACATCAACAGCCGCAGGCTCGACATGTCCCGCGGTCGCTGCTCGAGCTCGTCGACGAGCATCCCGACCATCGTCGGCACCAGCAGCGTGAGCGTGATCCGCTCGCGCTCGATCGCATCGGCGACCGCGTCGGCGCGAAAGCCGGGCAGGATCACGTGCGTGCCGGCCGCCCAGGTCATCGAGAACGTCTGCGAGGTGTCGGCGACGTGGAACATCGGCGCCGCGTGCAGGTAGCGGTCGGTGCGCACGTGCCCGCAGGCGATCGTGAACTGCTTCGCGTTGGCCATCAGGTTGCGGTGGCTGAGCATCACGCCCTTGGGCTTGCCCGACGTGCCGCCGGTGTAGACGATCGCCGCGAGCGTGTTCTCGTCGAGGCTCGCAAACGGAGCCGGCGGACCGTCGAGCAGCTCGTCCCAGGCGATCACGTCCGACGGCGCCGCCGCCGGGTGCGAGCCGACGTACACCAGCCTCCGTAGCGACGGGCAGCGCTGCATCAGCTCGCGACCGGGTTCGAGGTGCTCGTCATCGACCAGCAGCGCCACGCACTCGCAGTCGTCGACCATGAACGCCAGCTCCGGCGCGGCCAGGCGCAGGTTGAGGTCGTTGATCACGCGACCGTGGGCCGGCACTCCGAGCCACGCCTCGAGGTGATCGGCGGTCGTGTTCGCGAGCACCGCGACGCGCTCGCCGGTCCCCACGCCGAGCCGCTCCAAGCCGCTGCCAAGGCGCGACACGCGGTCGTGCACCTCGGCCCAGCTGCGCCGGATCGCGCCGTCGATGACCGCCTCGCCGTCGGGCATGATCCGCGCCGCGCGCCGCAGCGGCCAGGCAACTGTCGCGTCCATCGTCCTCTCCTCGTGTGATTGCTAGCGGCTAAGGGCCGTCGGCGCTGGACGGTCGCCCACGGGTGTCGCTAGCGCGGCGCCAGCCGCAGCGCGCCGTCCAGGCGCACGGTCTCGCCGTTGAGCATCGGGTTGCGGACGATCGCCAGCGCGAGGTCGGCGAACTCCTCGGGTCGCCCGAGCCGCTGCGGGAACGGAACCGACTTGCCCAGCGACTCCTGCACCTCCTCGGGCAGCTCCATCATCATCGGCGTCAAAAACAGCCCGGGCGCGATCGTGCAGACGCGGATCCCGAACTGGGACAGGTCGCGCGCGGCGGCGATCGTCATCGCGACGATCGCGCCCTTGGAAGCCGAGTAGGCGACCTGGCCGACCTGGCCCTCGAACGCCGCGACCGACGCGGTGCTGATGTGCACGCCCCGCCCGCCGTCGAGCGGCTCGTTCTCGGACATCACGGCGGCGGCGGCGCGCAGCAGCTGGAACATGCCGACGAGGTTGACGTCGATCACGGTCCGAAACAGCTCGACGCTGTGCGGCCCGCGCTTGCCCAGCAACCGCTCCGCCCGGCCGATCCCCGCGCAGCCGATGCTGACGCGCAGGCCGGCCGGATCCAGCCCGGCCGCCTGCGTGGCCGCGGCCTGCACCGAATCGGCATCGGTGACGTCGGTGTGGCGGTACACGACCCGCTCCCCGAGCGACCCCGCGAGCTCGTCGCCGGCGTCGTCGTTGACGTCGGCGATCAGGACCGCCAGGCCGTCGGCGTGCAGCCGCTCCACGCACGCCCGCCCGAGGCCGGACGCGCCGCCGCTGACGATCGCGCTGCCCTGTAGCTGTGACAATCAGATCACCTCATCTCTAGGATCGTCGCCGCGCCGGTGTCACCCGCGGCGCAGCCAGTGAACATGCCGCGGCCGCCGCCGCGGTCGTGCAACGCCCACATCAGCTCGACGATCCCCCGGGCCCCGGTCGGGCCCTGCGGGTGACCGTAGATCAGGCTGCAGCCGTACGGGTTCATCGCCTCGAGGTCAGCGCCGGTCTCGCGCGCGAACCACAGATCGTTGACCGCGAACGGATTGTGCGTCTTGATCACGTCGAGCTCGTCCACCGACAGCCCGGCGTCGTGCAGCGCCCGCTGCGCCGCCGGCACCGGGGCCTTTGGCATTCTCGCCGCTTCGACGCGCGCGAAGCCCGTCGACAGCACCGCGGCGACGGGGCCGTCGACGCCGAGCTCGCGTGCCTGCGCCAGGGTCGTGATCACGAACCCCGCGGCGCCGTCGGCCGGATGGGTCTGGGCGCCGTAGCTGACGACGCCGCCGGGCTGCACGGCCGGAAGGCTCGCGAGGCTGTCCTCGGTCGCCGGGCGGATCCCCCAGTCGCCGTCGATCTCGATCGGCTTGCGCCGGCTGCCGGCTGCGATCGGCACCATGTAGCGCCGCTGGAACGCGCGATCGTCGGCCAGCGACTCCTCGTACTGCTGCCAGCGCCGCAGCGTGACGTGGTCGAGCTGGCGCTTCTCGAAGCCGGCCTCCTTGGCGACCGACTCGGCCGTGTAGAGCATCGACTCGCCGGTCACGGGATCGGCCTCGAAGCTGTCGAGCACCCAGTTCTCGCTCGTCGGCGTGCCGCCCGAGGCCACCGCCGACGGGTACACCAGATGCGGCCCG